>CAYYMA010000017.1:0-14016 GCA_964472805.1 uncultured Methanomassiliicoccales archaeon
ACTCGGGTACAGAGGCAAGGACATAAACATTCTCGTCAAAAGGATGCTGTGAGGGGTAAAAATGCCAAGCAGAACCAAAAAGATGAGAGGATCTAGAACTCACGGCCGTGGAGCTAAAGCTGGCCGTGGAGCAGGACTGATCGGTGGCCGCGGAATGGCGGGATTAGCCAAAACGGGAAAAATGCGTATGATCAAATTTTTCCCCAATCACTTCGGTAGACACGGCTTCAAGAGGCCGCAGTGCCAGGTTAAGGCCAATATAACCATAAACGTGTCCGAGCTACAAGAGGGCCTTGAAGAGTTTGTTAGTAAAGGTTTCGCCAAAAAAGAGGGTGACGCTTATTGCGTGAACCTCACTGAGGCGGGCATAACCAAACTCCTCGGAAGCGGGAACATTGATGTACCCGTTAAGGTTACGGTTGCTCATAGCTCGGAGAAAGCCCGTCTGAAGATAGAAGCTTCTGGCGGTAGTATTGCTGAGTGACGTCTGAGAGGAATAATCGATGGAAGAAAGGCCTAGTCTGCTGTATAAATTAAAGCCTATCTCAGATAGGCTTCCTTCAGTCCAACGCCCAGAAGGGCATGTACACTTCAGGACGAAGATGATGTGGGTCGTCATCGTCCTGGTGTTGTACTTCGTAATGACAAACGTGTACATTTACGGGTTGGACCAAGGTCAGACCATGGACATGTTCGCCCAGTACAGGACGATCATGGCCGGTGCATCCGGAACGATACTTCAGTTAGGTATCGGTCCGATAGTCACAGCTTCCATCATAATGCAATTATTCGTCGGAGCGAAGATAATAAAGCTCGATCTGACGAAACGCGAGGACAAGGCATGCTATCAGTCCACACTGAAGCTGCTAGTCATCGTAATGATAATCTTTGAGGCGGCACCTCAGGTCTTCGGATATCTCGTACCGTCCTCAGGATTGATAGGTAAAGCAGGCGACGGTGGCGCTAAGCTAATAATAATAGCTCAGCTGGTCGCAGGTTCCTATATTGTGTTCCTTATGGATGAACTGATATCCAAATGGGGTATAGGTAGCGGTATTTCACTGTTCATTGCTGCAGGTGTATCTGAAGCAATATTCACAGGTACTCTGAATTGGAACCCAATAACAGGGGATTCGCCAATTAGCATGAGCAATCCGCCCGCGGGAACGATCTCGAAGGCAATATACATACTAACGAATACCAACTCCGGCGAAATGTCCAGTTGGGGATACGAGACGATATTTTTGGGGGAACCCAATTCGTTAGTGGCGCTGTTATGTACGATACTGATATTCTTTGTCGTGGCTTATTTAGAGTCCACAAGAATAGAGCTGCCACTCTCCCACGGAAGTGCCAGAGGGGCCAGAGGACGTTATCCGATCAAATTGTTGTACGCAAGCAACATCCCGGTCATATTGATGTCCGCGTTACTTGCTAACGTCAGTATGTTCGCGTTGTTGTTCTTTACGAACGATTTCCTTAGTGGAATCCCAGGTCTAGGGGCGAACAGTTCTCTCGGATACTTTGAGCCCGGATCAACATCTGCGGCCGGAGGTCTCGCCTGGTATCTATCTGCGCCAACAGGACTGTCGTCATGGCTTATGCCTATATTGGATCCAATAACGTACGGGAATGGCCACGGGGCTATTGCGAACATATCCCATATGGCGATATATATGTCAATAATGGTGATAGGTTCGATATTCTTCGCTAAATTCTGGGTACAGACAACCAATTTAGGGTCTGAAGCGGTAGCTAAACAGATCCAAAAAAGTGGTATGCAGATCCCAGGTTTCCGTAAGGATCCAAGAGTGATGAAACGTGTGTTGGATCGTTATATTCCAACAATTACAATAATTTCTGGTGCGTTGGTCGGAGCTTTGGCCGCGTTTGCAGATATGTTAGGTACTACTGGTAATGCCGGAGGTACTGGTGTTCTACTGACCGTAGGAATATTGATTAAATTCTACGAGTCCATGGGACGTGAGCAGATGATGGAAATGAATCCCCTTATGAGAGGATTCTTCGGGAGTGAGTGAAGATGGCTAATCCAGGAAGTCCGAGTGCTATGAAGAGCCAGATGAACAGTGCAGCGGACAACAGTCCTCAAATGCCCAAGAATACGATGTTGGGAATGTTATTCGCAATGGGAATAATGTTCGGCATTATGTATTTCAGGGAAGAGGTTGGATCCTATCTTCACATCGTGTTCCAATACATTGGGTTCGATGGAAAATATCCCGTTTCGACGTTGATACTCGCAGGATTGATTATGACATCTTTGAGCAGTATCGTCAGATCGGTCATGAGCGATCCTATAAAGATGGCGAAGAACCAGCACATTCAGAAAGAGTTCAACCAGGAGATGCGTACAGCCAGACTGGAGAACAATCTTTATAAGACCAAAAAACTCACGGAACAACAGCCTAAGATTATGGCTGCTTCCATGAGTGCCAGCAAAGATCAGATGAAGGTCATGCCTGTAACAATGCTTATCGTCATACCGATTTATGCATGGGTGTTCTATTTCTTGAACAACCACGTGGTCAATACATTGATCAACGTTCCATGGTCCGAGGGTGTTAACTTGTTGTCATCATTCGTTCTGCCATCTTGGATCTTGATATACACTTTGATTAGCATACCTATAGGACAGTTGGTGAACAAGGTCGTTAGACACATACTTCTCAACAAACGTCTCGCAGAACTAGAAGAAGAATCCTCGGCTGCGGTATAAATGAGGGTAACTATAAGCGGTCCTCCTGGTTCAGGGAAGACTACTGCTTGTTCAAACCTTTCTAAAATCTTAGGATGTCGCCCGGCAATATTTGGTCAAGCCTTTAGAGAACTAGCAGTAAAAAAAGGAGTTTCCGTTGCGGAACTCGGTGCTATGGCTGAAAATGATTCATCCATAGACCGTGAGATCGATTCCGTCATTCTTCAGGTAGCAAGAGACAATGATGAGATAATTTTAGAATCCCGACTTTCAGCATATCTAACTAAAAGGAAGGACATCGATGCTTTCAGAATATACATTTACGCTAGTCCTGAAGTTAGGATGAAACGTATAAGTGCACGTGAGGGCGAAGAGTTTGAACAGGCATGTACAAAAACCCTTGAACGCGAAGAGTCCGAGGCCAAGCGGTATATGAAGCATTACGGCATTGATATCAACGATCTTAGCGTATATGATTTGATAATCAATACTGATGACATGACGCCGGATGAGGTAATCGAGAAGATACTCGGAGCTATAAATGACAGAAATGCTAGTGAAAGATCCTGATACTCTGCAGGATAAATGGGGAAAACGTCCTTCGGACCGTTCTTTGGGAGAATTGCTGCAGGCAGGCGTAATCGCACTCGATAAACCACCAGGGCCCACGTCCCATCAGGTTACAGCATGGGCTAGGGATGCAATAAATTCAAAACAGATTGGACACGGTGGAACGTTAGATCCATACGTTAGTGGAGTTCTTCCGATAACTACTGGCAAGGCCGTAAGACTTACGGACATCGTGCTTTCTTCCGATAAAGAATACTTATGTGTCATGAAGCTGCACGCAGACCGTCCCGAAAAAAAAATAAGGGATACGATGAGCGTGTTCGTAGGTAAGATTTTTCAGACTCCTCCTGTGCGTTCGGCCGTCAAGAGACAGATGAGGATACGTACGGTAAAGGAACTTGAAGTCATCGAAATTGATGGCAGAGATATACTTTTTAGAATATCTTGTGATGCTGGCACATACGTACGTACGCTGTGCGTCGATATCGGGGAAGCTCTTGGAAGCGGTGCCAATATGATCCAACTAAGGCGTACACGTTCAGGTGAAATGACCGAAGCAGATTCGGTGACCTTACACGATCTTAAGGATGCGTACGTGTTCTGGCAAGAGAAGGGAAGAGAGCAGTGGCTTCGTAGTGTCATAAAACCGATGGAGGTTCTAGTAGAGCCTCTTCCTAAGTTTATAATCAAACCTACCGCGGTGGACGCGATATGTCATGGTGCAGATCTGATGATCGCAGGCGTACACAAGCTCGACGATGAGATCAGAAAGAATGCGTTGGTGGCCATGATGACCGCTCGCGGTGAACTTGTCGCAATAGGTAAAGCAGCAATGTCATCATCAAAAATAATGGCTACTGAAAAAGGAGTGGCGGTACGTACAGAAAGAGTATTGATGGAGCCTGGACATTATCCTAAGATGTGGAAGTCATCCACTGATCTAGAAACAGACCCAGATGAATAAAACTTTATTTTTACGGTGTTGTTACAAACACTATTAAATATCAATGCTCTACAGTGATTATCTAAGTGACGGATCTCAATGGCATTGTTTACAAGAAAGCAGAAGGTGTTCGGACCAGAGTTGATATCTGTGGGGGATTTCGATCCTCGTGAGGATAGTTGTTATCGTAACATAGTAGTCACTCAGATAAAGGTCAAACCGAAGCGTTTGCTTTATTTACATGCACGTTCCGATTTCCCTGTTGATGTTGTAATGCTCAATGAAGGAGGACGTCCAGTAGGTCATATCTTCAATATTACTGAAGGTGATCTGGGTCCGATATCTACAGAAGCATGTAATGAAATGGCGTTCACATTGGGAGTTTTCAGGGGCGATAAGGCAAAAGTGGAAGTCGAAGTGTGGACGGAAAAGAAATGAAACCTAAGATAGAAAGGGGCAAAAGAGGATCATTCTGGTCCACTAGGCTTCCATCCGACATAAGTCTACTAAGGAAGTCCGACAAAAATATTGTTCTATTTACAATACTGGCTCTTATTTTATGTATGGTTGCGTTTTATTACATGTCTGGAACGGGTAATTACACAGCATACGAATTGGTGCCTATCTTGACCTTACCTTTGTTCTTAGATGGAATAATAATCTATATTTCAGAAAGACGTTGGAAGTCCTTCGCTTTACTGGTGGTGGCGGTAGCTGCACTCACTACCGTGCATCTCCTTGAATATATTCAATTGACTCCTATTACTCTGTTCTTCTTCCTATTCATATTGATTGGAGGCACAGGTGTAGTAGCAATAGCTGAAGCGATACAGCGTGCCACGTTCTACACTATCGTTCATTCTATTGAGTACATGAACGTTAAGGGCAAGATGAGTTTCCTCGACAAGATGGTGTCTTTTATTTTTAACATTCCTGAGGATCTCGATACTAGAAATATCACGATGAATTACAACCTTCAGAGAATGAATATACCGTGGAAGGAGATGATGCAGACCATTGGAGTGGCCTTGATGCTGGGCATGACCATCTGGATATACATATCGATGAACCCTGCTTTCATGGATCCAGATACTCTTGGTGCTTTCTCGTCGATTTCGATATTCATGTTCTCTCTTGTGCTTATAATACCACTTTTGGTTCTGCCTTTTACTATATTTAAATCACTTGATGTCAGGGTTGAGACGAACTATCGTGCGTTCCATGTACACGGTGGAGCAATGGAGACAATCAAGAGAATGGCATTGCCCATAGGTGCAACGCTGATATACGTCCTACTGGCGATAAATCAGTCTGATCTAGTACGTGTTGGTGCCTACATAGGGGCATCCGCATTAGCGATAGTATTCGTCGTGGGTTACACCTGTTTACTTTTCTATTCTACGAACGAGAGACCCCTAGTAAAAGATATTGTGGCCAAATGGAAGATCTTCCGCCCAGTCCCGATATTCGTTAGTTTGGACGAAGACAGTCGTTCCCGTGGTGTCGAAGGAGAACTCCCAGGAACTCCCAGTAGGGACATGTCAGATTTCGGGGAACTGATACTTCCGAAAGGAAGATGATCAATCTTGAAATTTGGGATTTAACCTTCCCTGTTTGGAAAGTGAATCGAAGATAGGCATGAACACCTGTCCAGAACTGAATCCTTCGGTCTTGGCCAGTCCAAGGAGCTCAGGTTCTTTGTTGTTCGTAATTATTATTTTGTATCTCTGTTCGGAATCTTCTGCAATCAAGAACGGATCTTCGTAGGTCTGAGCAACGCTCAACGCGGTCTCAGCAATGTTCTGAATATCCTCTGGTGTGAGGCCCTCTGGTATGTAAACCATAAAGGAACATTCTTCTGATTCGGGGTTGATCATAAATCTAATGTCCGATTCATTAAGGCATTTTCTGAACATGTCAGCATTATCGCCCTCTCCAGCGAGTTCTCCCATCCTTTTCGCAAAAATATAGGGCACGTCGAGATATATCGCTTCTTTACCGAGGACCTTCCACATATCAGAGTGATTTATCACAAGATAGATAAGGGATTCGTTTTTCTCCCAACCTAATCAGAAAGATTAAAACCGTTGTGGTACGTGAACTGTTCTGAATGGCAGAGGATTTCAAGGTTACGCCCTGGGAGGTCACAGGGGATATCGATTACGGACTTCTTCAGGAGAGGTTTGGCACTACATCCATAGACGATGCTCTCTTGGAACGCCTCGAAGGTTATGGCGAGATACATCCAATGCTCCGTCGCGGAATATTCTATTCGCACAGAGACGTTAACTTGCTTCTTGACGAATTCGACAAGGGTAATAAATTCGTTCTTTATACAGGACGCGGTCCGTCCGGTAATACGCACTTAGGGCACATTATGCCATGGGTGTTCAACAAATGGATACAGGACGTTTTCGATGTTGAAATGCTGTTCCAGATGACTGACGATGAGAAGTTTTTATTCAAGGACCTGACGTTGGAACAAACTCGGAGTATGGCGTATGAGAACGCTTTGGACTTTGTTGCACTTGGTTTTGATCCTAAAAAAACTAAAATAATCCTCGATACTGAGAATATCAAGACGTTATATCCCATAGCATTGAAAGTATCTAAAAAAATAACTTTCTCTACAGCTAAAGCAGTGTTCGGTTTTGATAACTCTACTAATCTTGGATCTATATTCTTCACTTCGGTGCAGGCGGCACCAGCTTTCCTTCCTACTGAGGAAGCAGGCCGACAGGTGCCTTGTCTGATACCCTGCGGAATAGATCAGGACCCGCATTTTAGAGTTGCAAGGGATGTGGCCAACGGCTTAGGATATCCTAAGCCGACTATGATTTACTGTAAGATGTTCCCTGGCCTCAGTGGCGGGGATAAGATGTCATCATCTGATGAGAATGCGACCATATACACCACCGATAAGCCTAAGGTAGTAAAGAAAAAGGTTGGGCGAGCATTCACCGGAGGATGTGTTACAGTCGAAGAACAGAGGGAGAAGGGCGGAAACCCAGAAGTCTGTGCTGTTTTCAAGTATTTCTTTTATATGTTCGAGAAGGACGATTCAAAAGTCAATGAGCTCGCAGTTAAATGCAGAGCTGGCGGGATCCTTTGCGGAGAATGTAAAGCTGAATTAACCACAAGGATTAATGTATTCTTGGAGGAACATCAGGCAAAGCGTGAGAAAGCTCGCGAAATTGTGGACAGAATGACCTACGACGGATTCAAATGGAACAAGGATGGCGAATAAGATGGACCGAGCGGTTGCAGAAGGACTCAGTTATAACGAGAGGAAGCTGTTGCTGGCACTTGATGCTATAGGCGGAAAAGCATCACCTCAGGAACTGATCGATGGTCACGGATTCTCTATTGAAGTAGAGGTCATGGGTGCTGCATCGTGGCTCGAAACAAAAGGACTCGCCAAAATATTTGAAGAAAGTTTCATGTTCTATGGAATCGGAGATGATTCTGTTGTTGAACAAGGCCTGCCTGAAAGAAAGGCCATTATAGCGATAGATGCCGCAGGCGGAAAGTTGGAAATGAACGCTCTTGCTGACGCTATTCTTAACGGAGAGGATAAGATCGCTGTGGGATGGCTCAAAAGAAAAGGGCTTGCCGACATAGTAAAAGAGGGAGATTCTAAATTACTGGTACTTACGGCTAAAGGCAAGGATGTTTTGAAAAAGAATCTACCTGCCGAAGAGTTCTTAGCTAGTCTATTGAAAGGACCTATTGCAGAAGCGGACGTGGACAAAGAAATAATCAAAGAGCTCAAGGGACGTGGCGGAATAATCAGAGAGTCTCCCATATTTGTTCGTGATATAGCGCTCACCGATAAAGGTCAAGATCTTGCAAAATCCGGTATGGTAGAATTAAAGAAAGAGATAACTGACATAACCGACCGTTTGATACAAAGTGGAGAGTGGAAGGATGCAGAATATCGCAAGTACGATGTGCAAACATTTGCTCCAGCTCTTTATCCTGCAAAAAGATCTCCTATTACAAGGCTTATCGATCAGGTAAGGCAGATGTTCTTGGATATGGGGTTCACAGAAATGTCTTCAGAATACGTACAGCCATCGTTCTGGAACATGGATGTACTTTTTACGCCACAGGATCACCCTGCTAGAGATCTTCAGGACACGTTTTACTTGGAACAACCCTCTTTTATTCACGAGGATGATGATAAATTAGTCGAACAGGTCAAACGTCTTCATGAGGACGGTGGGGACACTGGGTCTTGTGGTTGGGGCGGAAAATGGTCCAGAGAGTTCTCTGAATCTACGATACTTAGGACACACAGCACCGTTAGCAGTATACGATACATAGCGGAACATCCAGAGGCTCCATGCAAAGCTTTCTCCATTTCTCGGATATTCAGAAAAGAGTCTATAGATTCTACTCACTTGCCCGAATTTACTCAGATTGAAGGCATCGTGATAGATGAGAATGCTAATTTTAACACATTGATATCCCTGATACGTGAGTTCTATGCAAGGATGGGGTTCGATCAGGTCCGTATAAGGCCCGCATACTTTCCATACACCGAACCATCGTTAGAGCTCGAGGTATTTTTTAACGGTAAGTGGATGGAACTCGGAGGTGCCGGTATATTCAGGCCCGAGGTCGTTGCACCTTTCGGCGTAAAACATCCTGTGTTGGCATGGGGATTCGGGTTCGAAAGATTAGCGATGTTAAAGTGGAATATCAAGGATATTCGTGAGCTGTACATCTCCGATATAGACACTCTGAAAGAAAGCAGGACCTTTTGATCAGTTGAACACTGGCGTGGTCTTTCCGTTCTTCACGGCGTTGGTGAGTACAGATACCCACTCTTTACGCTGGTCGTTATGTGTCGATCTCAATGCCTTTCCGAGATAACTAAGACATTCGTCCTTGTTACCTCGATTGTAAGCTATGCCTGCACGTAGTATCATTATTTCGTCCAAACGTGAGATATCGCCGTCTGATGTGAACTTTTTTAAAGTTTCTGCAAGAGACCTTTCAGCTTCATCGTATCTTCCTAATGCAAAAAGAGACTTTCCTACGAGCATTGCAGATCTTGCTGTTCCTGTTTTAGAGTAGATATTTTCGGCTGCGGATAGTGCACCTTTAGCGTCATTATTTACAAGTTCTATCTCAGCCCTAATAATATTTGATTCTTCAGATCCCAGTTTTTCAAGTTTGTTGGCACATACTTCTGCATATTTTGGATCTCCGCATGTGACGGCAATCTTAGCTTTTACGCTCCACGTTGCGTTTTCATCCTTTACTGGGTCTTCCATGTTCTTAATTATTTCAAGTAAATCGTCGTTACAGTTCTCAAGAAAATCTTCGGACATTCTAATTAAAAGTTTATTAGATTCAAGGGAACGGCCTGCGGATATAAGATGATACAATCTTTCTTGATGATCTGGCACATTGTCCATCCACCAATCAGCAGCATCACTGTTCCATTTGTGCACCAAATCTATATTCACCGCATCAAGGTATTTTTTCTTGGTATCTGTAGATATGTTTACTGTTCCGTCATGTGTCGCTGGTATGATGCCTGCATCGGTGGGAGGAAGCAACTTTTTGTTAACTGGCACACGTATAACACACGCAAGTCCAAGGGCATCCCGATCAGATATACTGAGTTTTTCCCACATAAGTTCGGGGTCGCATCTTCTCATATCTAGAACAGTCTCAATTGAAACTCCTGCATCTTCGAGTTTCTTACGTACGTATTCCGCTTCGGTTTTTCCATCGGGCTCGAGATAATACACTTTACGTCTGATTCCGGAACCGATCACATGAACTTGATTCTCTCTTACTTTTCCGGCTGCTCTCAATTTTTTAAGTTCTAATGAGGAATGTGCTCTAGAAATGCCGAGGGCGGCTGCGATACCGTCCTGAGTAAGGTCGAAGGGTAGGTTGTACACCTCTTCTTCGTTCACCATTTTAAACCTGCTTAGATGCAGGAGAATCCTTTCACGAATGGTCGCATGCTCCATGGTAACTAATGTTAATGCCTGTTATCATTTATAGCATTTTCACATTTTTAACGTTTTAAAAGTTAATGTATATCTACACATATTCGGAAGTACGATGAAGAGATTGTTTGTGTGCAGTGAACCGGATACCCCATCCGCCAACATGAGGGACTGCCTTTTGAATATACGGGATTGGGAGGCCATTGGGTCCGAAGAGGGAGAGAATATGATGCGATCCGGCAACACATTCATGTTATCATCATCACACTGGCATATTGATTTTGAAGACGTCATCGAAACATCTGCACTATTCGGAGTGGATCCTGATTTAGTAATATTTATGTCACGTCATTCGTCTGCCAGCGGTCATCCTGCATTGACCGTTCATCCCATCGGAAATTTTCATGAAAACAAACTTGGAGGAAAACCAGAAAAACTTGTAAAAGCTTCACCAGGATACATGACCGACGCTCTTCGGCGTATCCACGATATGAATGACATATGTGGGACTGGAGTATCTTTTGAGGTAACCCATCACGGCCCTTGGGTCGATCGCCCAACATTCTTCATAGAGGTCGGAAGTGACAAAAGTCATTGGGAAAATAAACATGCCGCTGATATACTGGCACATGTTCTTATAGACAATACGGAAAGTAAAAATCCTGTGGTCGTAGGTATCGGTGGCGGACATTACGCTCCGAGGTTCACTGAAGCCGCGTTAAGTTTAAAGGTGGATATCGGTCACATGATACCAAACTATCATCTCGACGACCGAGACGATGAAGATATAGCGAGGATGCTTCGTGACGCTTGTGAGGCATCCGATACGAAGTTAGTGTTCCTTCACAGGAAATCTATGAAAGGTCCACAGGCGTCTAAGATTAAGGATGCCATAGCGTCAGAAGGTTTTGAGTTAGTTCAGTCTTCGGACTTTGAACCGATCGATCAGTGAGATTTGACGACCGTTCCTTTTACTTTATGACCGAGTATTGCTGAACGTAGGTCTTCCAGGTCGCGTCCATGAACCATGAAGATATCTATCTTATTTTTCTTGGCAATCTTTACGCCTAGAGGGTCAAAGATCCCAGATTTAGATGCTCCGTGCTCACCGTATACGAGTTCTTCTAACCTTTCGATGGTTATTTCAGAATACTTCTCGGCTTCTCCATTAGTTTTAGGGTCATCGGAATACACTGCATCCACAGATGTGGCGTTCACGATCCGGTCTGCGCCGATCCTTTCAGCCAACATTGCAGCGACCCCATCGGTAGTATGACCAGGTTCAGTGCCACCCATTACCAGTATATCCCCATTTTTTCGGCGAATTGTTGCCTCATCCATTGTTGAAGGTATATCAGGATAATTTTTGTAACCTAGAGCTAAATCCAAAAGTCCAGCATTCATTCTTGTTGCCGTTATCCCAAAAAGATCCTGTTGATGCATCGTACCGTCGATATCTTTGCTTATTGTTGCGTAATATCTTGCTGTTACGCCGCCACCGCAAACCACTGAAATATCGACATCTGAGGAAAGTTCTTTTAAAAGTGCGGCCAATTTTTTGATGTATGTACTATCTCCCTCTCCAGGTATGAGTATAGAACCGCCAATAGAAACTACTACTTTGTCTGTCATAGAACCAATACTTATATTATAGAAGCTGACTAGACTTAAAAGTATTAGGTGTGTGAATGAGCGAATCAAGTAATTTGGACAAGGCGAGATACGATTTCAAGAAGGCGATGAAGGAAATCATGAAGTATCGAGGCCGAGGCACCGAATTAATTTCAGTATATGTTCCTGAGAACAAGCAGATTCATGACGTTATGTCTTATCTCCGAGAGGAACAATCTCAAGCTTCAAATATCAAATCCAAGGCAACGATGAAGAATGTCACCAGTGCTATCGATTCTATATCGGCGCGATTGAGGACATATAAATTCCCGCCACCCAATGGTGTCGTGATTTTCTGTGGAGAGGTGCCAAGGGCAGGGGACCAGACAAAGATGGTTCAATATACTGTTGTACCACCGGAACCGATTCAGTCGTTCATTTACCGATGTGATTCTGAATTCTTTACCGAGCCGTTAGAGGAAATGCTAGAAGACAAGACCTCATACGGTTTGATCACCATCGACAGACGTGAAGCGACGATAGGTATCGTTAGTGGATCGATAACATCTGTGTTGAAACATTTCGATTCACTTGTTCCAAGCAAGCATCATCAAGGAGGTCAGTCCGCAGTGCGTTTTGAAAGACTGATCGAAATCGCTGCGCATGAGTTCTACAAGAAGGTCGCTGACTACTGTACGGAAGCATTTTTGGACAGGGTTGAACTCAAGGGAATAGTGATTGGTGGTCCAGGAGCAACAAAGGATTTCTTTGTAAAAGAAGAATATCTTCATCACGAATTGAGGAAGAAGATCGTTTCTCCTTTGTTCGATACTGGAAACACGGATGAATCGGGGATTAGGGAACTTGTGGAGAAAGCCAAGGACACAATGGAAGGCATAAAACTCATCGAAGAGAAAAAGCATGTTCAGAGGTTACTCAACGAGATCAGGAAATCCGACGGTGGACTTTCTGTATACGGTTACGAAGACGTTCGCAATGCAGCCGAGATCGGCGCGATAGATGTTCTACTTATTTCTGAAGCTCTAAATAAAAGGCACTTGACGATAAAGTGCTCGTCAGGACACGTAAACAAACTTATATCGGACAATTCTGACGATAAACAGCAGTGCCCTGAATGTGGACATAATGCCGAAATCATAGAGGATGTAGATCTTGTGGATGAGTTTTTTGAGATCACAGAAAAGTTCAGTTCGAGCTTACAGATCATCTCGCCCGATTCAGAGGAGGGTGACATGCTGATAAGGGCGTTCGGAGGCATAGCGGCGATTCTAAGGTACAGCTTATCATAAGGCAGGTATGAAAAATGATAGCAGACGATTTCAGAAACGATGTTAGCCACGCGATAAGAAAAGCTTTGGATGAGGCAGGTTCAGATGCTGATTTTATCATCGAGGTGCCCTCCGTCGGTAACGCGGATCTAGCGGTTCCTTGTTTTACCTTGGCCAAGAGCATGAGGGCATCACCTAAGGACATAGCCGAAAAGATAGCTTCCAATATAGTACCTTCAGGCACCATCAAGACAGTATCTTCACTAAATGGGTACGTCAATTTTACAATAGATTCTGAAATGCTTGTACGTGATACTTTAAAAAATATAATATCAAAAGGTGAAGAGTACGGAAAACATCCACCTACAGGCGTTAGAGTTAACGTAGAGCACACTTCTACTAACCCCACAGGACCAATACACGTCGGGCGGGCTAGGAACCCCATAATCGGAGACACCCTTGCAAGATGCCTTGTAATGTGCGGTAACGAGGTCTCTACCGAATATTATGTGAACGATGTCGGAAAGCAAGTTGTCGTCCTTTCATGGGGAGTCCAAAACATACCTAAGGGCTCTATAGAAGAGGAAGAACGAGACAAGGCGGATCATAAGCTCGTTGCATATTACCGTAAAGCGAACCAGCTCGTGGAAACAGATCCAAAGATTGCCGAAGAAATCTCTGAAATGCTTAGAAAGTTCGAAGCAGGTGATCAAGACGTCATATCTTCAGTTCGTCGTACTACCACAGAGATGTTAGGAGGTCTAAACGAGTCATTGGCGAACATAAACGTAACTCTTGATAGATATACTTGGGAATCTGACTTTATAGCTAACGGTTCAGCTGCGAACGTAGTGCGTAAATTGAAAATTTCCGATTATTCCGGACAGACTGAGGACGGCGCTTGGTATATAGACC
>CAYYMA010000018.1:0-13903 GCA_964472805.1 uncultured Methanomassiliicoccales archaeon
ACGCAATAGGTTTCATCGGCATACAATCGTCAAGTGCCACTAGTTCTTTCGTTACGGCCTTCGAATTCGAAGGTAACGATGTCTTGTTCGCCATTATCCTTGCTACTACAGCAGGCCTGATAATGTTCCGCGGCATCAAAGGTGTCGCTAAGGCATCAGCAAAGATAGTTCCTGTAACGGCGGCCCTTTGGTTCGTCGTAGTCATTATTACAGTAGCATACAACTGGAGACTGATAGACGACGCAATAATAATGATAATCAAAGGTGCGTTCGGTTTCGACAGTTTTCTTGGAGGAACATTAGGTGCAGCACTCATGTGGGGACTCAAGAGAAGCGTGTTCTCCAACGGAGCAGGTATCGGTTCCGTTCCTAACGTGTCTTCAGCTGCGGATGTAAGTCATCCTGTCGAACAAGGGCTGATACAGTCATTCGGAGTGATACTTGATACAATCATCTGTACTGGCACTGCATTCATAATATTGACCAGTACGGGATTGGCATCATTCGGAAATATATCTGAAGGTATACCGTTGGTTGCAGAATCTTTAAGCACAGGTCCTCTGGGTTCGTTTGCTCCTGCAACGCTTTCTATTTTCATTCTTCTTTTCGTTCTAGCCAGTATCATAAGTTCTTATTCACTGTGTGAGGCAAACTTAAAATTTATAAGCGAAAAACCGATTTACTCTATGTTGATGAAAATCACCATAATATTTTCCGTGTTCATATCCAGCCTTGCACCAGCCGAGCTGATCTGGAGCATATCGGATATTTTGATGGCAGTACTAGGAATAAGCAATATGATTGCTATACTGCTCTTGAGCAAATATGCAATCGAAGCTCTAAAGGATTACAACCGTCAGAAGTCGGCAGGTAAAGAACCGGTCTTCAACAAAAGCCGTATCACTCATGACACTTCCGGAATCACACTTTGGGGTGAACGAACGGAAGTCGATCCTGACGTTGAACAAGAAAAATGATTATAACAGAACCATATTTTCTCTATTTATTACGTCGGTATGACGGTCCTTACCTAAGACCTTGTCAGCCTCAGGCGTCCTTAATCCAATCATAGAATGTATGTCCTCTGAACTGTAATTGGATATTCCATGTGCTATCTCTTCACCGTCTATTACGATTGATATAAGATCTCCTGTATCGAATGTACCAGATACTTCTGTTACGCCTACAGGTAAAAGGGATCTATGTCTTTTTAGAGCTCTTGCTGCACCCTTGTCGACGGTTAACGTACCTTGAGGATTTGCTACCTTTAACCAGCGTCTTTTCTTTGGAATCTCGTTATCTGAGATGAATATCGTTCCCACGTCCATTCCAGACGCGGCGTCGATTATTGTGTTCGCTTCAAATCCTGATGCGATTATCATCTTGCAACCCGCGTCCGCACAGATACGTGCGGCCTCGAGCTTTGTCTTCATTCCTCCGACACCCACGCGGGTGGTCGGATCGCCGGCCATATGCTCTACATCATCAACGTTCTTGACCGTGTGGATTATTTTTGCATCGCTGTGGATCTTGGGGTTCAAATCGTATAGACCAGCGACATCCGATAAAATGATCAGAAGATCCGATTCTGTGTTACTGGCTATGACAGCTGATAACTTATCATTGTCACCGAAAACCGCATCTATTTCTTTGGTGCAAATCGCGTCATTCTCATTAAAAATAGGTATCGCTCCGTTCGCAAGAAGAGTTTCCGTAGTATTGTTAAGATTGTTCGCTGTTTCTCTTATTGAATAAGCATCCATCGTTAACAGGATCTGTGCTCCAATCAGTCCATATTTCTCGAAGGCGGTGTTCCACCTGTGCATTAGCATAGACTGTCCAATAGATGCTGCCGCTTGCCTTGTGGGTATATCTTTAGGGTGAGCATCGATGTTCATGATGCTGAGGCCTATGCCGATAGCTCCTGATGACACTAGCAGGACCTCGATACCAAAGTCTTTCAGGGTCTTTACCTGATATGCGATACTTTCTAAGAATTTGATTGATTCTTCTGGAGAATTTCTCGTGATCGATGATGTACCTACTTTGACAACTAAGCGTTTTATTTCACCTAAATGTTCTTTTCTTTCGTTCAAAGTGGACACTTCCTTTCTACATGTTTATGTTTGAAATTCATACTACCATCGGCGTAGTCTTTGACTTTTTGACCTTTGCCGATAAGGACGTACTTGTAGATCATCAATCCCTCCATCCCTACTGGGCCCCTGGAGTGTATCTTACTGGTACTTATCCCTACTTCGGCACCTTTACCAAATCGATATCCATCAGCAAATCTGGTGGATGCGTTAATAAATACATCGGCAGAATCGACCATTTTTACAAAATATGACATGCTGGCACTGTTCTCAGTGATTATTGCATCAGTGTGTCTGGAACTGTGCTTTCCAATGAACTTGACTGCTTCTTCTATCGAATCTATGATCTTTATTGAAATAATCGGCTCACCGTATTCGGTGGACCAGTCCTCATCCGTAGCAGGAATTGTGCCTTTGACGCCTTTGATCGCAACGACGTTCGTATCTGCACGTATCTCTACGTTATTATCATTGAATATCTGGCACATTTTTGGAAGAAATTTTTCTGCGACCGATCTATGTACAAGTAAATTCTCAACGGAATTACATGCTGCAGGATATTGGATCTTTGAATCAAGTATAACGTCATACGCTTTTTCAAGATCCGCGGTCTCGTCAACGTATATAGTGCATATACCTGCATCGTGACCCAGCACTGGAATATTAGTATTGTTCTGAATATATTTTACAAATGCGTTGGACCCTCGGGGTATTAGAAGATCTATGTATTCGTCCATCCCGAGAATATTGCTTATGTCCTCGTGTGATTCCATAAGGACGAAAGCGTCCCTAGGAACGCCTGCAGATGCGATCGCATCTGTAAGTATGAAGAACAACGTCCTGTTCGATTCAGCGGCCTCTGAGCCTCCTTTGAATGCTACTGCGTTGCCGCTCTTTAAACAGAGTGCCATTATCTGCGGAACAACGTCAGGACGTGATTCGAATATAACACCCAACAATCCGATGGGACAACTAATTTGGTAAAGTGCCAGATCCTTGTCAAGCTCCACCGTGGACATTGTTTCTCCAACAGGATCATCTAAAGACCTTACGCTCATTATTCCAGCGATCATGCCAGATATTTTGTTGTCGTCCACTAACAATCTATTGATTACCGAATTGCTCAGTTTACCGGCATTAACGAGCTTCTCGGCCGCAGCCACATCCTTTGCGTTAGCCTTTAAGATCTCGGCTCTGTTGATATCTAACGCATCCGCCATAGCTTTCAACGCTTCATTTTTGACCTTCGTATCTAAAGCAGAAAGTTTTACTGCTGCTGATCCTGCGCTGATTATCTGTTCGGTAATGTTTTCCGGCATGGCATTCTCTATTTCGTAATTATGTTATGTTTTATTTAGAATGGACGGTGAAGACGTCATTAAAATAGGAAATTTAAAAATATGCGGATGAGGTTGTCTCGCTGAGCCGAGGTAATCTAGTCCGGTAAGGTGGCGGTCTCGAAAACCGCTGGCCGCAAGGCCTCGAGAGTTCGAATCTCTTCCTCGGCGCCATCTCATTTCTTAGAAAACGCTATCCAATTTATCTCTCAAAGACTGTTTGGTCTTTTTCGAACCAGCACGTTCATCCAATTTCTTAAGCAGATCAGCATCTTCTTTCGATACTTTTTTCGGAACGTCTATCTTTACGCGAACGAACATATCCCCTCGTAAGGACGAATCTAAAGAGCGTGGCATTCCTTTACCGCTCAACCTAAGGACCGAACCTACTTGTGTTCCCTTTGGAATATTCAGAATTACTTTCTCGCCCTCTAGCGTACGAATCTCTTCGTTGCCTCCTAGAACAAGTCTTGGATATGTTGTAGTTATACCCGTCCAGAGATTTGCACCGTCACGGTCGAAGGTCTCGTTCTTCTTTACGTGTATTATAACATAAAGATCTCCTGCTGGACCGCCTTCGTGACTAGCGTCACCCATTCCCCTAAGTGTCAATGTAGAACCATCGTTCACTCCCTTGGGTATTTTGACTTCGACCTTGGTAGTCTCTTGATTGTGTCCCGAACCGCGACAGTCCGAACATTTTACTTCAAATGATTTTCCTGTGCCGCGGCATTTTGTACAATCCGATACAGAAACCATATTTCCGAACATGGTCTGTCGAACGGTACGTGCTTGACCACTACCTTTACACTGTGTACAAGTAACCGTCTTTCCGTCTTTGGCACCTGTACCTTTACATGTTTTACACTTGACGGAATGTGGGATCTCCACTTCTTTTTTAAGACCGTTCAAAGAATCTATAAGATCTATTTCCATATCCATACGCAGGGAGTTCCCCTGACGGGAACCCCTGTTTTTGGAATTTGACCGGCCTCCGAAACCTCCGAAACCTCCGAAAAGGTCTCCGAACATGTCACTGAGGTCTTCCGCGTGGGTAAAGTCGTCCCATGAGAAACCGCCTCCGGAGAACTGACTGTTGACGGCGTCGCTGCCGTGTCTGTCGTATATCTCCTTCTTTTCGGGGTCCGATAGGACCTCGTACGCTTCGGATATTTCCTTGAACTTGGCCTCAGCTACCTCTTTGGTCTCCTCGGACACGTCAGGATGATATTTCTTGGCGAGTTTACGGTATGCACTCTTTATCTCTTCTGGTGAAGAGTCCTTGTTCAGGCCGAGCGTCTCATAGTAGTCTTTTCCCATTCGCACAACTCAGTTCTTTTCTTCATCTTCGTCGACTATTTTGTAATCAGCGTCAACAACATCGTCGTCGGTCTGATTCTCATTGGACTTCTGTCCACCGGCGTTACTAGCCTGATCAGCCTGGGAAGCTTCCTGGTAGATCCTCTTTGAGATCGGTTCCATTGCCTTCATCAGACCGTCGATCTTCTTCTTGATATCTTCGACGTTGTCAGACTTGTTGGCCGTCTCTAAATCCGTGATGGCCGCCTCAATAGACGATCTCTCGTCCTGTGTGACCTTGTCGCCAAGGTCTTCGAGGGACTTACGGACCGAGTGGATCGAAGACTCTGCCTGATTGTGTGCATCAATGAGTTCCACTTTCTTCTTGTCAGCATCTGCGAACATCTCTGCATTTTTGACCATTTGTTCGATCTCTTCGTCGCTTAACTTACTTGAAGATGCGATGGTTATCTTCTGCTCCTTGCCAGTACCTTTGTCCTTTGCAGTAACGGTAACTATACCGTTCGCGTCAATGTCAAAAGTTACCTCTACCTGAGGCACACCGCGAGGTGCAGGCGGTATTCCATCCAGTATAAAGCGTCCAAGAGACGTGTTATCCGTGGCCATCTTCCTCTCACCCTGTACAACGTTTATTTCCACTGAAGGCTGGTTATCGGCCGCAGTAGAGAATATCTGTGATTTCTTTGTTGGAATCGTAGTGTTCCTATCGATCAGAGGAGTAGCGACTCCACCTAGAGTTTCGATACCTAAGGTCAAAGGCGTAACGTCCAGTAAAAGTACGTCCTTGACGTCTCCCGAAAGAACGGCACCCTGGATTGCGGCTCCCATGGAAACACATTCCATTGGGTCTATTCCGCGCTGAATCTTAGCTCCGACGATGTTCTCAACGTAGTTCTGAACAACAGGCATTCTTGTAGGGCCACCGACCATGATGATCTTGTCAATCATGTCCATCTTCAGCTTAGCGTCACTTACTGCACCTTCGATGCTGGCTTTACATCTTGAGATTATCGGCTCCACCAGTTCTTCGAGTTTAGCACGAGTAAGTGTTTGAACAAGGTGCTTAGGTCCCGATGCGTCGGATGCTATGAACGGAAGGTTGACTTCAGTCTGCATGGTGGTAGAAAGTTCGATTTTTGCCTTTTCACAGGCTTCTCTTACTCTCCAGAACGCCATCTTATCTGTTGTAAGATCCACACCGGTTTGTTTCTTAAATTCGTCCGTAACGAATTTTGTTATAGACTCGTCCATATCCGAACCTCCGAGCTTTGTGTCTCCTTTAGTGGAAAGAACTTCGAAAACTCCGTCACTGAGATCCATTATAGTAACGTCCAAAGTTCCACCGCCGAAATCGAAGACCATAATCTTCTGTTCGGTCCCGCTTTTATCAAGTCCGAAGGCCAGAGCGGCAGACGTGGGCTCGTTTATCATACGAACGACTTCTAATCCAGCGATAGCTCCTGCGTCCTTAGTGGCCTGCCTCTGATTGTCGTCAAAATAAGCAGGCACCGTGATAACGGCCTTGCTTATCTTCTCTCCAAGAAACGCCTCGGCGTCCCTTTTAATCTTCTGAAGTATGAATGCTGAGATCTGTTGCGGCGTGTATTCCTTTCCGTACACGGTTAACTTTTCGTTAGATCCCATCTTTCTCTTAACATTCTTTATTGTGCCTTCAGGATTTGTGACGGCCTGTCTTCTTGCAGGCTCTCCAACTAATAATTCACCTTCTTTGGTGAATGCTACGTAGGATGGGAAAGATTTCCCGCCGACACTTGTACCCTCTGCACTGGGGATTATTGCGGGCCTTCCGCCCTCCATGGCCGAAGCGGCCGAGTTGCTTGTACCCAAATCGATTCCTATTATTCTTGACATATTTTTCATTCCTCTTTGTTATATTTTGCCGTCTCTCTGGCTGTTAGACACTCCTTGTCGGAGGCCTTTGTGACTTTAACTTTTGAATACCTTAGAACACGGTCACCGCAAGTATATCCCTTTTGATACACTTCGACGATGTCTCCGTCCTCTTCTCCCTCGACAGCACTAAGTGCCTCATGGTATCCCGAGTTGAATTTACGATCGGTCGGTATCTCTTCGACCCCCCGTGACGCCAACATCTTCATCAGATTCTGACGTACGCTCTTTATTCCACGAATGAATTCCGTGTCTTCATCGGTGATCGCGAGTGCCCTATCGAGATCATCTACCGTTCCCAATGTTTCTGCTATCAGGTCATTTACGGCATGTTTTCTCAACTCTTCCATTTCCTTAGCAGACCTTTTGCGATAGTTATCAAAATCCGCTTGGATCCTTTGGGCAGCGGCAAGATAATGATCTGCAAGTTCCTTTGCTTCCTTCATCTCGTCCTTTACAGGTTCCATATCTGGCACAACCTCTGCCTTAGGTTTTTTCTTCTCATTCGGCTGGTGCTTTTCTTTAGACCTTTCAGTCATTTACGATCATCTCGCGTGGTTAAAATATTAGGGGGCTTGCGCCCCCATTTGATTGCTGTTTCAGTCAAAATCCATGTCAGGCATGTCGCCAGGGCCAGGGCCTCCACTCGAGGATGACGCTATTACATCGTCAATCCTGAGTATCATTACAGCCGTGTCCGTCGCCGCGTTCAAAGCCTGTTTGCCGACCCTGTAGGGTTCGACAACGCTGAGCTCGAACATGTCCTCGACTTTTCCGGAGAATGGATTGATGCCTGCGGTTATCTTACCGCCTTTGTGCTGCTTTCTCATCTCGATGATCATGTCGATCGGATCGAGACCTGCATTCTCAGCTAAGGTCGAAGGTATGATTTCCATTGCGGATGCGAAGGCTTCGAGAGCAATCTGTGCCCTTCCACCGATGGTCGACGCGTGGTCCCTAAGGCGCATTGCGACTTCCATCTCTTTGGATCCTCCTCCACACTCAATCAGACCATCTTCGATAGCAACACTGACAGCCGACCATGCGTCCACAAGGGATCTTTCTACCTCGTCAGCTACGTGGTTGGTTCCGCCTCTTACGAGTACGGACACTGTCTTCGGGTCCTTGACGTCAGTGATGAATGTCATCTCTTCGCTTTCGACCTTTCTCAGTTCTACCATGCCTGCGTGGCCCAAGTCTGCCGCTTCAATGTCGGAAACTTTGTTGACCACGGATGCACCGGTGGATCTTGCGAGTCTGTCCATGTCACTCTTCTTAACGCGTCTGCAGGCATAGATGCCGTCTTTAGCGAAAAGGTGCTGTGCAATATCGTCGATGCCCTTCTGGCAGAAAACGACGTTAGCGCCGGATGCTTTGATGGATGCGACCATCCTTTTGAGCATGTTCTCTTCCTCGGCCACAAACTCAGCGAGCTGGCTAGGATCTGTGATCTGAATCTTTGCTTCAACTTCAGTCTTCTTTACTTCAAAAGCTGCATCGATTAGAGCGATCTTAGCGTTCTTGACGAACTTAGGCATGCTGGGCTGAACTGGTTCTTTATCGATTATAAGTCCCTTGTAAAGCATGGACTCTTCCATCTTAGCGCCTGCTTTCTTGACAGTCTGGATGTTGGACAAGTCGATCTTATATTTGCCGTCCTTGTCTTTTTCCGCTACTGTCTTGACCGCATCTACTACGAGTTTAGCAAAATATTCTTTAGATCCGCTGACCTGTTTACTGATCATTGCGATCTCAGCGATTTTTATAAGGGTCTCTTCATCATCGATGGTGACCTCTTTAGCGATTTCCCTAAGGATTTCTTGTGCTTTTTCGTTAGCAAGTCTGTATCCTGCTGTGATTATGGTCGGATGAACGTTGGACTCTATCAAGTCAACTGCCTTCTTCAAAAGTTCTCCAGTGATGATTACCGAAGTCGTGGTTCCATCCCCGACCTCTGCATCCTGAGCTTTTGCGACCTCTACAAGCATTTTTGCCGCGGGGTGTTGTACGTCCATTTCTTTTAGGATCGTTACACCGTCGTTGGTGATGACAACGTCGCCCATCGAGTCGACGAGCATCTTGTCCATTCCCCTAGGCCCTAGGCTGCTCCTAACGGAGTCAGCGATTGCCCTTGCGGCGGATATGTTGTTTAACTGAGCGTCTTTCCCTTTGTTTCTCTTAGTACCTTCCCTAAGAATCAGAATAGGTGTGTTACCCATGCCCATATTTTTTACCTCCAATCAATTCCATTTTACTGGATTCTGTCTGATAAAGTTTGTTCTTCTATATAAACCTATCAAATTAAATCTTTATTATACCCGCACTAGTGAATAAGAGCACTCAATGTATAGCCAGCATTTTGAAGTATTCGAACGTTGACCACATCTGGCCATGTACAATCAATTTCAACACGTAGACAATGTTTCTTGCAATATATCATAAAACGATAACATCGTAAAACTTTATGACAGAGTTGCGTAGTCATCTATAATTAAGTTTTTCAAATAGTATTTTAGTTTATACTAGTATCATCTTTAGAATACATATGGCGTTCTCTTTGTTCAAGAGTGCTGATGCCCTATACGATAGAGGCATAGATCTAATAAAACAGGGTGAGTTCGATAAAGCCCGCAGAGTATTGGTAAAATCGATTGAGAAGGACGGAGGTCCAGATCACATGTCGACCGTCATTGTTTGTATGATCGACATGAGAGGTCGTCTTGGCGATATATCAGCATACGTGAACCTTTTCAATGCTCTTAAAAATACATCCGCCGAAGAGTTTGATTTCGGCCTTACGGCGATAAACACTGAGATGATGAAGACACAATGTGAACTTGCCATCGAAGGACTGCGTATCCTGAACGCTAACAGTTCGTCCGAAAATCTACTTAAAAGGGGTCAAAAATTAATAGAGCTGGCACAAAAATATCAGTCACGGATCGGGGACGATAATCTAAAATTAAGCGAAATATATCATAATGATATCACACGGACTGGAATAAGAGAGGGACTTTTACTTTTAGCTCTAGGATACGAATCCTTAGCTTCTGGCACAGTGTGGGAAAATCCTAAAAAAGCTGCTGAATATCAACAGATAGCTTACGGATACAGAAGACAGATGGGTGACACTGGTGAAGCTAATCTGAAACTCATCAATGATTATGCAAAAACATGTAAGTGCTGGTTCTGCGGAAGAGTCGCATCAGGACTGGGCATACACTTTTTCCCATTGTCTAGCGAAATATCACCAATACTAAGAGCTCCAGAGGGGAGCGAACCTTTGGCCTCGGAGACAACGGATTTCAATTCGATATATGCGTGTAGAGCGTGTTATTCAAGTATTACAAAGAGGGCAGAAGAGATTGCTTATCGGTATCATCTTCAAGCGATGAACGAGATTAACGCCATGGAACTAAGGCTCCAGGCACAGATAGCATCATTACAGACCCAGATAATGTACGCGAGGAGATGAAATAATGGACGATATTGTTCTGTTAAGATGTAAATACTGCGGGGCGCCGTTGGATGCTAAGGACATCGAGGCAGAAACGCCTTACGTAACATGTCGTAGTTGTGGCACTACGCAACAACGTATAGACGCCAAAGCGTATCTAGACCAGGTAATGGGTCAGGTCCGGTCATGGGTAAACAGTGCTATGCCCGGTGGTTTTTCGATGACCCAGGCCGAGAACGTTGACTCAGTGGCGAGACACAGTATCTACGTCAACAACGTAAAACCCAGAATCTCTGCAGAGATAAGTGAATATAGATTCGCTGCGAACACGCTGATGACGAACTCGTTATTCGTAATGCCGTTCACCACTGACGTAACAACAAAGCCAGTACATTCTTCGGCGTCGGCATTCGAGTTCGATGCTAAAATCAAAGGACTATCACCTTTAGCTGTAGACACAGAAGACAGAAAGGATCTTTCGAATGCAGGAGGAATCGTGAACTCTTATGCACTTATGATCAACAACGTAAAACTTCTTCAAGAAGATAAACCCGGCAGATACGTGCTAATGGGCAATAATTTTACCCAGGCAGCTGAGATACTGGATAAATCTAAGGATAACGAAATTGTTGCAAAACGATTTTTAGCTTTGGCACAGGCTTGTAATGGTTGTGAAAAATTGCTGAACGGGGATGTTCTAGGCAGTATAAGCTACTTAGAAAAAGGGGTGAAAGGACTTCAAGAGGTGAAAGACAAACTCTTCTCTGTGCCTTCTTTAGCAATAATGTATCAAGGCGTCGAAAGAGAGCTTTCGTTGGTGAGTATTCTTGCGGATACGGTAAAAAGTGCTGCTTCCACCGGTGCTGACGCCATGAAGACATTAACAGCATTGGCAAAGATGTCTACTATCCAATACCCTAACGTCAGTAATTGGGGAATATTAAGGAATAAAAGTAGAAACCAAGAACTATCGGATCTTCTCAAACAAGCCATTGGATCCAGAAGCGATACTGAAACAATAATGATAACCTCTGGTGACGGGGACTATCTATTCCCATTCTGGAACGTTGACCTAAGATATAGTTTCGTAACTGGTGCTCTTTGGTCCAAGAAGAGTGTCGAGGTCCAAGAAGATCTATTGATACCTGCTGATTTTACTATAGATTCGGGATGTCTGACCAACCCATCATCGGGAGTTACGGATATCTTTGCATTATCTCCAGAAAAAAGCATCTTATCTGGACTACGTGGATCTGAAACGAGTATCAGCGGTGGAGAAGGCGTGAAGACCCTTTCAGAAACGGCTAGAGCAGGAAACCCAGGAGCACGTAAGATAATAGTACCGCTCAGCACTAAGAAGGATGCAGAACACCTAACTGAAAATTATCTAGTACAACGTATGCAGAGCAGCAGTAAACTAAAACTCAGCAAACCCTACGTGAAGAATCTCATATACATTCCTTGTAGAATATCTGGATACACGGTAATAGTTAACGGATTCGGAAAACTACTACCAGAGAGAATGAAAAGGACAAACATCAATCAATTGATAGTGATATAATCAAAGGAGGCAAAAAAATGAATAAAAAAAATAACTATACGAACAGGGAACTTAACGCGATGAAAGGAGCGATATTCCCGATTTCGCTAATCGTAGGCCTAGTAGTCTATTCCATGACGGACATGAGTATCGGCATCATTCTATGGATAATGATGATTATTATGGGTGCAGCCATAGCATTGTTTTCACCCGCATTGAAAAACCGCAGTACGGACTTCGGACCTAAAAACACCGATTATAGCCTCGTAACTGGAGTCTTAGTAGCCGTAATAGGACTTGCAGGATATATGTGGGAGTTCGCAGGCCTTGGTTGGTTGGCTCCAGTCGTGCTTATACTTGCAACAATCTCCATACTTGCTATATTTTTAATAATGAAGAACAAAACCCACGGAAGTGATTGAACATGCCATTGGAAGAGACAGTAAGCGAACACATGAGAGAAGAAGTAACTCTTATCGAACGCATAGGCCTGTATATCCCAATTTACAGAGGATATAAGGAGAAGAATCTCCGCAGGGACGAGGACAGAGCCGTAAGGCAAGAAGTAGCACGCACCCTCGAGGGAGCAAAGAACGATATTGCTACTATACACAGAGCATCCGTGGGCGATTTGGACCTTATGAGGGACGTTGAAAGAATCGACGCTAAAGTCGATCAATATTATATTTCAGTAAAGAAAGCGGTGAACGGATACAGTGGATGGCACGCATCCGTAAAGATATTCGAAAGTGAACTTGACGAACTCGTATCATGGGACGCCAAACTGATCGACGATACCGTACTTCTGAGAAAGGAGATCGCAGACCTAGTGAACAAAATAGACGCTGGAGAATATGCGATAAAAGCACCTCTCAGAGTTATTGAAAAAACCGTCGAAAGAATGATAGAAGACTATCATGGCAGAGAAGCTGTTATGAAAGGATTCTTGGAAAAGGAGTGATCTGAATGGCAGCTGAAAAAACAAACGTAATATCTTGGTCGAAACAAGGCCCTGACGATATCATATATGTTTACGACCGCGACGATCTTAGAACGGTTACGTCAGTGACTGTTCCGGAACACGCTGTGGCGTTGTTCATACGGGACGGACAGTTGACGGGTGTTCTAGAACCGGGAAGACATACTCTTACTACGTCAAACATTCCATGGTTGACCAAAATCTACCAACTAGCCCTAGGATACAAAGAGACCCCGTTCAAGGTTCAGGTCATATTCATCTCATTAAAGATGTTCAACGGAAAGTGGGGCATCAGAGGTATGATCAAAGCCGCTCCGAATTATGATGTTCCTATCACTCTAATGTCCAACGGAGACTATCAGTTCCGCGTCAAAGACGTTTCAATATTCTACACACAAGTGCTAGGAGGCATGAGTGCGTTCAGTACCGGTGATGTCAACGCGTTCATGAAGAGTTTCATAAGTGAACAAATCACTCAGCAGCTTACTAAACAATATTACATGGAGGTCTATTCAAATCTAGAAAAGGCCTCGTCTACTACGAGAGCGTTAATAGATCCATTCTTCCAACAAAGGGGTATCGAACTCCTGGCATTGAAGATCTCCGAACTAAGGACCACCGACGAGGACCAGGAAAAGATTTTCCAGTATCTCCAGTTCAGTTCTGAGAAGGGTGAGACTTTTAAGAAGTACACTGTGATGGACCGTATGGCCGACGCCATAGGTAACTCCGAAGGAGGAGCGGCGGTAGGAACCGGTATGCTACTATTCCCCCAGATGTATCAACAGCTACAACAGAAAGAAGCTGCTGCTCAGCAACAACCGCCCGGACAGGCTCCGAAGGTGTTATGCCCGTACTGTGGAACACCGAACGACTATCCGTACAAATTCTGTGGTAACTGTGGTAAACCATCACCACAGCAGCAGGCTATGGCAGAAAGGAGCGAACCTTTACCTCCGCCGATGATGCAGAACGGATCCGAAAGATCTAACATGGGCGAGGTCAAAAGATTCAATTCTTGTCCATACTGCGGTGAAGATCTTAAAGGCCTTAAGAAGGCACCAAAGTTCTGCCCATACTGCACTGAGCAGTTAAACTGAAACCTATTGGCCGGCTTTGGCCGGCATTTTTCCCCTTTTTATTTTATTTATTTAATAATTAACTTGTATACTTATAAATTGACAATATTACACTTTTTCATAGATAATCTACGATATTCGTATTAATTATTCGATAATCGACGTAATTCGTTAAACGATTGCT
>CAYYMA010000019.1:0-13329 GCA_964472805.1 uncultured Methanomassiliicoccales archaeon
TCCCTGAACAGATAATCGAAACAGTAAAAAAACATAAAGGGGTGCATAAGGTCGAATCTCTCGACGACGATTTCATAGAGGAAATTAAGAATGAAGACCTGAGCGTGGAGACGTCCTTTGGGATGCCTATTGATAATCAAGCATTGCTAGAATGTTTTTCCCGTGATTTCGCATTGTGTCTATATGCCGATTATTCATTCGAACATCCTGTTGATAGCACTATGATGATGAAAGACTCCAAAGGGAACGTGGTTGGCCATGATATTGCAGACGGTCAAATGGAGGAATATCAAACTAGAGAAGATCTAATATGGATATCCGATAATTTTGTTATGTATACCGACGTAAACATGGGCGAAGATCTAAGGCTTGTTATGATGCCTCAGAAATATCTTGGATTCTCTTACGATGACGGAGTTTTAGAAGCCACGCTATTCTATCCTATGCCTACTACTGACTGTTTGATAAAAAATAGGTACGGCGATCCCATGGATCCGCAGATTGCTACTGCAATAATGGGAATCAGCCTTAGGTGATCACTTTCTTGCACCTAAGTGGTGCATATTGCCAGATTTTGGTGAAACCATCGTCAACCGTCCTCTAAGAACACCTTTTATAGACGTTATTTCAGACGCAAGTTTCTTTAACGAACCTAGTTCGCCTTCGACAATAAGGATCTCCATGCAACGTTCATGGTCTAAATGCACGTGTATGGATGTGTTAACGTTACCGATGTGATCATGCTGAAGCTCCGTAAGTCTATCTCCAACACTGGTCACGCTGTGATCATATACCATTACAATCACTCCGGTCATATATTCTTCATCGTTCTTCCATTCGTTCTCTGCTAATGAGTCTCGAACCAGGTCTCTAATAGCTTCCGACCTGCTGACATATCCCTTTTTAGAGATGGAAGCATCAAATTCTTTTAGGAGTTCTGGCTCCAACGAAACACCTATTCGGGTTACTCCTTCCATTCTTTCTGTAACTGCATATAACCGTATTAATACTGTCGTAGGTCTTGTGCGTTAAGCACATACCTTTGAACCATGAAGGGTTTTATCATAGTTAGACGGATAAGGACTTATGATGGGGAGTTCAGAGCATATTCGTGCAGCGTTAGAGTCTGCAGTAAAGGAAGTAACATCTGGAAAAGATGTGGCCGTAGCGTTCTCGGGAGGAGTAGACTCTGGATTGATCGCTGCTTTGGCCGATAAGTATGCTAATAGCGTTGAACTGTACACCGTTGGTACGGTTGGATCATACGATGTTATAAATTCTGAACACGCAGCGACGGAGCTCAAACTTAAATGGAATCATGTCGAACTCAGTGAAGAAAATATTGAATCTATACTAAGAGAGATGATCCGTGTTACTGGCACCGTCAGTCCTTTGACCTTGTCATTTGAGGTTCCCACGTTCTGTGTAACGAAATTCTGTAAAGCGGAACACGTCGTAGGAGGAATAGGAGCGGACGAACTGTTTGCAGGTTATCACAAATATATCGGAATGACGGAACAGGAATTTTTAGAAGCTCGTGATAAGGATTTGAAAAGGTTACTTACTTCTGTGGCAGCACACGAGGACAAAGCAGCAGAACATTTTAAAAAGAAAATATACAGACCTTTTACAGACCCAGACGTTACAGATATAGCATTATCGTTATCCTTTGAAAAGATCGAACCTAAAGATGAGACATCAAGAAAAAAGATTCTTAGAACGATAGCATTGGACATGGGTTACGGATTCCTTGCAGAAGCCAAGAAAAAAGCAGCGCAATACGGTTCTGGTACTACGGATTTAATAAAATCTATTTCTAAAAAGAGTGATATGATACCGTCTGAATACATTTCAAAATTATGTCATGAAGAGTTAGACTGATAGTTTATATCGAACTCTGAATATTAGGTCAACGTGAAAGAAAATAAGACCAAGGAGGATTTCCTCGATTGGCTGTACGGTCTCAGTGTGCATGGGATAAAGCTGGGTCTCAATAATATTACAGAACTTTTGAATCGTTTAAATAATCCGCAAAACTGTTTTAAAAGTGTACATGTCGCAGGGACGGATGGAAAGGGTTCAATATGTGCTATGATGACATCAATGCTTATTGAAAGCGGTGTACGTACAGGAAGTTATATTTCTCCACATATTTTGAACTTCAACGAGCGTATTTCTGTTGACGGTATTCAGATAACTGACGATGAGCTAGCTGATATGGCCGCTCTTACGGTGCATCACGTAAATGCAATGATCGAGAACGGCATACATTGCACATTTTTTGAAGTGACGACGGCTATAGCGTTCCTTTATTTTAAAAACAAAGGTGTAGAATATGCCGTTGTAGAAGTTGGAATGGGTGGACGGTTTGACTCCACCAACGTAATAGTACCAGAAGTCTGTATAATAAGTAACATTAGTTTAGAACACACAGAATATTTAGGAAATACTATCGAAGCCATAGCATTCGAAAAGGCCGGCATAATAAAAGCAGGAGTTCCATGTGTTACAATCAACGATGATGCGGCATTCTCAATAATAAAAAAAGTAGCAGAAGAAAAAAATGCTCCGCTGACACGTATAGATATTAACGATATTGACGTTTTATCACTATTGGAGTACGGTACTGGTTTTACATACAAAGAGGAAGAATATTTTGTTTCGATCCCGGGAAGGTGCCAGGCAAAGAACGCGTCTGTCGCTGTGGAGGCAATATCTAAAATCTCTATATACGGATACAAGTGTAGATGTAACATCAGGTCCGGCCTCAGGAATGTGAACTGGCCTTGCAGAATGCAAAGGATCTCGGGAACACCCTTCATAATCGACGTATCTCACACCTTAGCTGGGTCATCTTGTTTGTGTTCTGATGTCATGCATATCTATGGAAAAGTTCTGGTTGTGTTTGGCATCTTGAATGATAAGGATATAGAACATATTTCCAATAATATATCTAAAATAGCCAGTAAAGTAATAGTCACAAAGCCAGATTCGATAAGGGCCGCCACATTAGAGAAAGTTACCGAGTCTGTATCAAAATATATGGATGTTATAGTTAGCGATAACGTAAGTGACGCTATGGACCTAGCTCTAAAGATTAGAGGCGATGATTTGATATTAGTGACCGGGTCTTTATACATGGCCGGAGACGCTTTAAAATGGTTAGAAAAGACATATCCTGGATCCTCGACAGATTGTTTGAGGAATACGAGAACGATGCAGCATTCCCTGGCAGATCCTCGGAAGGTCTGAATCCTAAGTGGCCCTGCGATCCGTTCCACGTTCTTATAGCAACAATATTATCGCAGAGGACCAAAGACGACAATACTCGTAAAGCTTCTGACCGATTGTTTTCCGCATTCCCGTCCATGAGGGAGATTGCAGAAGCAGACATAGAAGGTGTTTCCGATCTAGTCCGTCCTGCAGGCTTTCCAAATCAGAAGGCTAAGGCCATCGTAGAATGTTGTAATATCATATTGAACGAATACGATGGCAAAGTTCCAGAGGAAACAGAAGAACTTCTTAAACTGCCTATGGTTGGAAGAAAGACTGCAGCATGTACCAGGGCGTACGCGATGAACATACCCTCTGTATGCGTAGACACACACGTACACAGACTTACGAACCTTATGGGACTTCTGCATACTAAAACACCTGATGATACCGAGATGGTGCTGATGAAGATTACTCCTAAGGATAGATGGATGGACATTAACCGTTATTTCGTAAGACACGGTCAATTGGTATGTAGGCCAAACCGTCCTGATTGCAATAATTGTGTCATTGCAAGTATGTGCGATTCTCGTCAAGATTGACGAATATTTATTTAACAAACAATATGTATACGCGAATGTGCACGAGATTTCTGTTATTTCAGGTATCGTCAATGCCGTTCTCAAAGAACTTGAGAAACACGATGCAGTAAAAGTTTCTAATGTCGATCTTCTGATCGGAGATATGACCCTTCTTGGAGAAGAACAGCTAATGTTCGCTTACGAGATAGTTACACGGGATACGTTATTGGAAGGATCTACACTAAACATCGAGCGTGAGCCCATCGGAGTGATCTGCGATAAATGTAGATACGAGGGACCGGTAAAAATGCTTGAGTCCGGAGATTATACTGCTCACAGTATACCGATAATGTCCTGCCCCGAATGTGGTGGTCACGTCAAAGTTAAAACAGGTCAATCCTGCCGGGTGACATCATTTGAGATCGAGGAGGCGGATTAAATGTATAAATACAGAGATGAAGCGACCGCTAAGAGAATCGTCGAAGGAATAAAAAAACTGAACGTTGACTGTAAGATAATGCACATATGCGGGACTCATCAGGATACGATTGTACGCTTTGGGTTAGATCAAATGCTTACCGATGCAGGTATAGAGATACACCAGGGTCCAGGATGTCCAGTTTGTGTAACAACTACCAAAGAAATAGCCGAAATCATAACACTTGCAAAAAATGGGGTCACGGTTACGGCGTTCGGCGATATGATGAGAGTTCCTACGCCGATCGGTTCATTATTTGACGCTAAAGCGAACGGTGCCGATGTTCGTATTGTTTATTCCATCGAGGACGCAGTAAAAATGGCGAGAGATATAAAAAACGATATGGTGTTCGTTGGTGTTGGATTTGAAACCACTGCTCCTTCTTCGTGTGTTCCTCTCAATAGGGACGATGTTCCAGAGAATTTTTCCATATACAGTTGTCATAGGATATGTCCGCCGATAATTCAGGCTTTGCTAGATCTGGGCGAGAATAGAATAGACGGATTCATCATGCCCGGTCACGTTGCTGTTATAACGGGATTAGAGATTTTTAGACCGTTTGCAAGCAACTATCATATTCCTCAGGTCGTTGCGGGATTCGAGCCTTTGGATGTGTTAATGTCATGCTACATGTTAGCTAAGCAAATATCCGAAGGAAGAGCGGAAGTAGAGAACGAGTATACCCGTCTTGTAAAAGAGGAAGGTAATCCTAAAGCTAGAGAACTTATGGATCATACTTATGAGGCTGTAGACCGCACTTGGAGAGGTTTTCCAGTGATCAAAAAAAGTACACTGGCACTCAAACCATCTTACGCGGATCATGATGCTACCAAGGTACATGAAGAAATAATAGCTAAAACTCCGGTAGTAGAGGAAGAGGCAAAAGGCTGCAGATGTGGCGAGGTCTTACGTGGACTAATTAAATCAGACGAATGTCCTATGTTCGGACATTCATGCAAACCTAGTAGTCCCAGCGGGCCTTGTATGGTATCCGCAGAAGGCAGTTGCAACATAGCTTATAGATTTTCAGACAAAAGGTGAAAAAATGAAACCAATGCCAGCACCCAAATCAGATAAAAAGAAATTATTGATAGTGACGAACGATTCTGAAGCATTCCTTTCTAAAAAATTGGAAGCCGCCGGCGATCTGTTCGGTGGACGTGTAACGGAAATTAAGGATTTTGTAAAAAGTATGGAATCTGAATTTGGTAAAGAAGGTAATGATACTTGGGTAGTTTCCTTTGGAATAATTTCTACATTGTTTGGGTTCGTTCCAAGTACTTACTGCATAACCCAATATTCATACGCCATGAATAACAAGGAACAATATCAAGCGGTCCAAGACAGAAAAGACTATGCTGGTACTTTGGAATATGTGTCAAGAGGATATGACAAAGTTTTAGTCTGCGTACCCAAGGAAATGTTTAGAATCATGGTGGATAACTTTGCATTCCATAAAGGAAAAATTATAGCTGTAACGTCAAAAGAATTCGAAGGCGTTTGTAAAGAATATGACTGGGTCTTTCTGGAGAGAAAAGGTGCCAGACTTGGAAAAGAGAACGCTGAGAAAGTTAGACAAGTGATTAGAGATATTGCCGTCTGAACGTTTTTACGTGTTGTTTAGTAACATCGTCTACACGTCGGGATTCGCATATTTTACGTATCGTAAGGTTATGTATCTCGCGATCGAGTTTACCCGATCGTAAAACATTTTCAGTCTTTTCTTCATATTTTATGTAACAATACGATAAGGCCCACGCCGCACCCATTTTGTAATAATATCCTTCATTAGTATAAAGAGTTAAAAGTGCCAGCACTCCATCTATATGATCGTCGTCCAAGAATTTGAAAAGCATCATAACCGCGGCAACACGCATTTTAAACTCTGTATTGGATTCCATAAGTTCGTTACAGAAATTCCATAACGGGACCGTTGCATCTTCCGTAATTTTCCAATCTCCGCATAATATATCGCACACAGCCCAATTATCTACGTATGGAACGAATTCTTTTGTAAGTACCAGACGTTCTTCCGAAGACATTTCCGCGTTGGCTATTATTATAGCTTTAATAAGATTTTCTTCAAAAACGATAACGTCCTCTTTAAGGAAAGAACGCCAATCTTCTTTCATTATCTTTGAAGCTATCTTCCTGAGCACCGGCACGCGGATACCGATAGTTCTTTTTACATTTGGTATAAGCTTATCGTTGAATTCTTTGTATTTAAGGTCGCAATTTTCCTCAAGTTCATTAAGAACTCGGGTCAGATGAATTCGACCTCTAGATCTAGAAGTTTTTTCTTTAGGTTCTTTCCACCAGCATACGAGCCCATGCCGCCGGAAGATTGAACGACACGATGACACGGTACAATGATCGGTATCGGATTGGTACCGCAAGCAGTTCCTACGGCTCTAAAAGATCGAGGGTTTCCCATTCTTTCTGCGATTTCACTGTATGTTGCGGTTTCTCCGAAGGGTATTTCAGATATCGCATTCCATACCGATTCTTGAAATTCAGTTCCCTCATATGCTAATGGAAGATTGAACTTTTTTCTGCTTCCTGAAAAATATTCTTTCAATTGTGAGATAGCTTCAGCAATTGTATCGGTTTCTCGGTCTTCGGATATCGGTAGATTGCTGCACGGAAAGTACAATCCGCATATGTTTCCTTCACCGTCCTCACTTATAGTGATCTTGCCGAAAAGGGTCACATAAGTGAAAGTATACTTATCTACAGTCATTTTGTTCATCCTGTATGTTTATCTTTGAACTCATGTATAGTATTTTGTGATAATTTGTGCAAGCAGACGTACAGACATACCCGCTTTTCATTCAGAATGGATGATTAACCGACTTAGGGCAGGATATGTTTTGGTTCGTAATCCAATGTTCAACAGTGTAGTTTACCGGATAGATTTAGATCCAAAAAGCGTAGGATGTCTTTATTTCATGACTAAAGATCCTCGCCCTATGATACCATATCTTGACGAGATATCAGAAATGGGACACAGTATAATGTTCCAAGTGACGTTAAATCCTTACGGACGTGATATAGAACCCAATGTTCCTGATAAAGCATTGATTGCAGACGCCTTTAAAGAAATATCAAAAAAGATTGGTAAGGAACGTATGATCTGGAGATACGATCCCGTTATTTTTGATAAAAGGCACAATATGCTTTATCATGAAAGAAAATTTAAGTTACTTTGTAGCGAACTTTCTGGATATACTGAAAGATGCGTGTTCAGTTTTTTAGATATGTATCCTAAGTTCGAGGGATTAGCAAGCTCAAGACCTTTGACGCCGTCTTCACCGATACAAAGGGAAGACTTTATGCGGATGATCGGAAAAATAACTAATGAATGTAAAATAAAAATAAGTTCTTGTTGTTCTCCTAATAATCGTTCGGAATATGGAATAGACAATCGCGGATGTATCGACAGAGAGACCATGATATCTCTTGGTATTCCCTTTGAAGATGTTCCTGGTAACATTCGTAATAATTGCAGGTGCGTAAAGAACATAGACATCGGAGCATACGATACATGTATGCACAATTGTGTTTACTGTTATGCGAACCGTATATCCCCTGATAAACGTTCTTTTAATACGTATGATAAGAACTCCGAAATGTTATTTGGTTCATTACAAGATTCAGATACCGTAAAAGAGCTTACCGATAGGCGCTCACGCATCACTGATTTCTAACGCCCTCTCAGAACCGGTTTCCTTTAACATTCTCTTTTTCGAGTAAAGAACAGAGTCCATGAACACTATCCATATAATTTCCACAACGATGGATGTTGCTATAGCTACCATTGCAGTGACCGAGTTCGGACCCATGGTGGCTATGCACATGGCTATGGCGATACCTTTGTTGCGGTAAGATACCATAAGAACATCTGTTACTCGTTGAGACCATTCGATGCCCATTTTCTTTTCAGCGTATTCAACGCAAGAACCAAGGCCGAATGTTCTTAAAGCTGCGAAGACGGCAAACACTATCAAAGGTAGAGCGGCGTTCGGGAAATGTGTCGAACTTACAGAAAGTATGACGAGGAAAGAAATGAAAAGATTCATTATTATTCCCATGACGTCCCTGCTGATTTTTACTTTAGTTAATAATCTTGATAATACCAGTGGAATCCCTACGATTTCAAGCACTGTGATTACTACATTCGACATATCCACGGTCTGTCCTAGAGTTATGTAGATCACGAAAGGAATCCAAACCAACGAAATGAGATATACAGATATCGTCCCTCTACCGGCATGTTCCATGTCTCCTCTCAGAGTGTATGAAAGTGGTACGACGGAAGCTGCGAAGGGTGCTGCAGCGATGAATACAAATCCAATAGCGTAAGCTCCCCATGACGTATCTTTCATCAACCAATAGCCGGCTAACGGAATCAACGCAGCAATAACAAGACCCAGTAACGTAGCTCTTGATACAGATCTTTTGTGTTTTATTGGATTAAGATTTTTGTACGGTATACGTGAAAGAGAGATCGTCATCATCGTTGCAAGGATAATCACTGTGAGTTTGCCGCGAATACCTGCGTTAATAACGTCTCCAGGGAAATATCCAGACATATTAATCAACAAAGATGCAATCAGTGCTAGGGAAAGCATTGTAGCACTGCTCGCAAGAATCTTTTTCGCACGCATAAATGTTCAACATAACACGGTCTGATATAATTGTAACCCATTTTTATACAAAAAATATAGTAATTTTTGTTAATGTTATTTATGTTGGCTGTGTTCTTATGTGGTTATGGCTGAAGTAGCTCCTGTGAAAGCAGGATGGTATAACGCATTAAGACCGTGGACATTGCACGGTGCCATTGTTCCGATATCCCTTGCAGGGATAGTGGCTATAGCTGATGCGAATTTCAGCTGGGCTTTTTTAGAATGGGTTATTTTCATATTGGCTCTTACAGGGGGTATTTTATTACAATCAGCCGCAAATCTGCTGAATACGTATGGTGATTTCCAGAAAGGTACCGATACGGAAGAAAATCATTCTCGTTCACCCGAACTTGTTACTGGCGAGTTAAAACCAAAGCATGTTCGAAATGCGGGTTTCTTATGTGTAGGAGTTGTTGCACTTATTGGGCTTGTACTGATCTGGTACAGTGGTTGGTGGCTTCTTGCCATAGGTATCGCAGGAATGATAGGAGTAGTAACGTACACGTTAGGAACCTCGTATAAATATATGGGCCTGGGGCAGATCAGCACGTTCTTATTAATGGGTATTTTGATGCCCATTGGTACATACTATACGATGACTGGTACGTTTGCTTGGGAGATTGTGCTTCTTGGACTTCCCAACGCTTTTACTATTACGGGTGTTCTTGCAGGTAACGAAACCAGGGACTATCATAGTGACAAGATAGCTGGTGCTCATACGATGTCCGGATACATGAGCTACGAGAACGCTCTAAGATATTACCGTACAATAAACGTAATGTGTTATCCCATACTTGCTGTTATATTACTGGCACATACGGTGCCGTACACCTGTGTTCTGGCATTCGTAGCATTGATCGATTACTCAAAACTTTGGAAAAATTCCAAGAAAGCACCTACGAACAAAAAATCAAGTTTTATGCTTGTGCCTAAGGCGTTCGATCACAACTGGCATTTCGGGGCTTTGCTCGCAATAGGTTATTTAATTGGTGTCGGTGTTCCATGGCTGATCTGATGGAAGAAGAGAAGCAGCTCGGGATACAGTTCGAAGGAAAAGACGTTTATGTAAAGGACGTTTTCACCGAGATCTCATCGTATTATGATGAGATGAATGACATCATGTCATTGGGAATGATCAAACGCTGGCACAAGTTCATGATGAAGAAACTTGGTGATCTTAAAGACAAGAAATGTCTTGACGTTGGAACTGGTACTGGTGAGATCGCTTTTATGATGGCTTCGAGGAACGCCATAGTTACAGGATTAGATATCACTCCTGCGATGCTTGAGCTTGCAAATAAGAAAATAACTCAGCATAATTATCCTAAAGTTGAATTTGTGGTCGGCGATGCCCTTGATATTCAAATCGAAGACGGAACTTTCGATGTTGTAACGTCAGGATACATGTTGAGGAACGTAACGGATATTCCGAAAGCGGTAAGTGAGATGTATCGCGTATTGAAGGTCGGAGGTAAATGTGCTGTGGCTGAGCTCGCAAGGCCAACGAATCGTTTAATCCGTCCGTTCTACAATCTTTATATGAATCATATAATTCCGCACTACGGTCGTAAGTATGACAAAGGAGAGGTCATAGATGGAAGACAGCCAGCCTATGATTGGCTTACAGCATCTATCGAAGGATTTCCCTACGGTGAAGATATGGTCAAGATTTTCCGTGATGCTGGGTTCAAGGACGCCAAATATTATGTCAAGTCTGTGGGCGCTGTAAATATCTACATTGCGTCAAAAGAATAAGTTGCTGGCCCAAAGGCCAGTAATATGTTTACGGCTTTTTCTGTGGACTTTCGTAGAATGCTTTGATCGCTTTGTATAATACAAACACGTCAGCTTTCGAAACCACTTCAAGAGGAGCATGCATCGATAACAATGGGACGCCCATGTCTACAGTATCAAGATTATGTAATGATATTTCAGATGCGATGGTTCCTCCTCCGCCTGCGTCTATCTTTCCAAGTTCTCCGACCTGCCAGGGGATATTTGCTTCACTTAGAATGTTACGTAAAAATCCCATAGTCTCGGCAGAAGCATCGTTTGTTGAATATTTTCCGCCTGATCCTGTGTACTTAGATACAACTGGACCACGTCCTAGATACGAACAATTAGTTGGTTCATATACGTCCATGAACGCAGGATCGATAGCAGCATTCACGTCACACGATAAGCACATGGACCTCTCAAGGAGATGACGTACTTTGACATCATAGGTATCTGCAATATCCTCTAAGAAGTCTCTGAAGAAGTACGAGCGCATTCCAGTGTTACCGTCAGAGCCGATCTCCTCTTTATCTGCGAATACGGTTAATGTAGTATATTCTGGGTCTTTAGCATCAAGCTCGGCCATAAGGTTGGTGTAAGCACAGACGCTGTCATCCTGTCCGTATGCACCAATAAGTGAGCGGTCAAGTCCATAGTCCATAGGCTTAGCCGCAGGTACTGCACATAGCTCTGCAGTAAGGAAATCCTTTTCGCATATGCCGTATTTTTCGTGCAACATATTCATTATGTTGAGTTTGACTTTTTCACTTACCTTATCATCGTCATAAGGCCAAGATCCAATTAGGATGTTCAGGTTTTCAGGATTGAAAGCTTCTGCCACTGTTTGTTTCATCTGGTTCTTGGCTAGATGTGGTAATAGGTCCGTTACACAGAATTGTGGTTCTCCCTCGTCCTCGCCGATAGTGATCTTAATGGTCTTTCCATCTTCGGTACAGACCACTCCGTGAAGAGACAGGGGTATTGCGAACCATTGATATTTTTTGATCCCGCCGTAATAGTGTGTTTTGAAATACGCCATTCCTGTACTTTCAAACAGTGGATTCGGTTTAAAATCTAATCTTGGGCTGTCAATATGACTGACGCCGATACGCATTCCCTCTGAAACGGACTTTTTTCCCATGGTCACCATGAGAAGTCCTTTGCCTCGGTTGTTCATGTAGAACTTGTTTCCAGTCTTATATTTTTTACCGCGTACGTATTCAGTGTATCCTTTGGATTCAAGAATAGGTATCGTATAATCGACCACTTCGCGTTCAGTCTTACAGTTCAGGAATTCTTTGTATCCTTCACAGAATTCAAGAGATTGCTCGAGAATGGAGTTGTCAACCTCTCCGAGACTTTTTGGTTTAACAAGAAGATTTTCTGCAAGTTGCTGACCTTTGGTCTTTTCTTCGTCCATGTTAGGTTATTCGTGGTGATGTACTTGATTCTTTTCAAATATTTTTGTAATAAGATTTGAATATTGTTTCTATATGACAATTTGATGTGGCATATTAATTATATATGACACCTAAAATAAACTTATATGTCGTTATAATGTCATTAAAATTAAAACAAATGTCGTTTAAAATGGCATTTAAAACGGCATGTTTATAATGTATAAGTGTGATTGTTGCATTGGGATGCAGCAATGCGCTACGCGGAAGATAAGGCCAGCCGGCCAGAAGGGGTGGGCACAGAGCATATGCTCTTACAGAACGGCCTTCCTCTAAAATTCTGGGAATCATATTCAGCGTTCGCTAACTCCGGTGGCGGTTCTATTGTAGTTGAATTTACCGGAAGATTTGATTCTGATATCGACGAAGCTATCGCTTCGATATGGTCTGGACTTGCAGATTGTTCCAATGTAAGCTCGAACATTCTCATGGATTCTGATATCACAAGGACATCTTATGGATTCAAGGTCAATGTTCCTTCAGCAGATAGACATCTTCGCCCGGTCTTCATACGTAATTCTTTTGAAACAGGTACATTTGTAAGGTTTGATGGAAAGACTGTTAGAAGTGGTATAGAAAACATAAGATCAATGATACGCGATATTTCTGACGTTCAGTGCGTTCGGTCCTGTTCGAAAGTAAATATTTCAATTATGAATGTTGAGTCTGTGAAAGCCTTTAGATCACTAGTTCATGGTGGTCATATATGGGAAGGGTTGACTGACGATGAGTTCCTTTCTATGACGTCTATGGCAATAGACATAGACGGATGTTTAACTCCTACAGACTCAGGGGTATTGTTATTTTCTAACGATTATGTTACATCGTCGATGTTCCCTGGATATCGTTTAAGATATTCGGATAAAGAGACAAAGTTTGATTCGGAAAATGGAAGATGGTCAGGCAATATTTTTGATTTTTATTCATTGGTGTCTGAACGTATTGATTTAAAATTCAATTCAATTAATGATGCTCTTAAGGAGATAGTGATTAACGCACTGGTACATTCGGATTATTCTTTCGGGGAAGGTGTATCTATAGAATGTAGCAATAATTCTTTTACAATTGTTAACAGCGGATTGTTTCGTTCAAATCGAATGGTATCGATCAATGGTAAACGAGATCGTAGGAATCCT
>CAYYMA010000020.1:0-13103 GCA_964472805.1 uncultured Methanomassiliicoccales archaeon
AGAAATCTTTGGCGTTGACCACTCCGATGATACGGTCTATATTACCATCATATATGGGAATCCTAGAGTAACCAGAATGAGTAAAAATATCTTTCAGTTCATCCATGTTTATGTCTTTATTAACAGCTACGACATCGACCCTAGGAACGTATATTTCCGAAAGGGTCGTATCATCAAAAGTTATAGCAGATTTGATAAGATCACTTTCGGTCTTCTCAAGAGTACCTTCTTCTTCAATCTCGTCAATCATGACGACTAACTCATCTTCTGTCAGAGTAAGCACATTATCTTGATCGCCTTTTCTGAATACAGAACTGAGTTTCATAAAGAACCATGTGATCGGATAAAATACTGAAATCATAACAGAAAGAGAGTTTGCTAATTTCAATGCATAACGTTCAGCATTTCTTTTGACTATGGTCTTTGGTATTATCTCCCCGAACGTAAGGATTACCATTGTCATGACCAAAGTCGCCAACACAGCGCCTATGGCTGGGTTAGTCGGCACCAGTTGTTCGGTGAACAACATCGTACAGGCAGCGGCAGCTGCGATATTGACCACATTATTACCAATTAATACAGTGGTTAGAAGTTTATCAAAATTTTCCGTTAGTTTCAGAGCGTTTTTTGCATTCTTTACTCCGTCACCATCCAACTTCTTAAGACGTATCGTGTTTACGCTAGAGAATGTCATCTCAGACATCGAGAAGTATATCGACAACAATAAAAGCAAAAATATTATTAAGACCAAAACCGAGACAAGGCCGACATCCATTAAAGATCAACCTGTCCGTTTCAAACGTTCTTTGGACACTTTTCTTATCCTGCCATTTTACCTGACGTTTGTACTAAGAGCCAACAGAATATAAGCGTTACGAATAATAAGCTCGATTTTATGCGTAAAATAAAAAATAAAAAAAAGTAAAAGGTTTTTTGTTTTCAACTTTGACGTACTTACATTCCCATTGCTGTCCTAACGTCCTTAGAAAGAACAGCAAACAGTAAGAAGCCGTATAATATGAACTCACAGAGACTCAAAATTGCTACGAACAGAATGCCGAGTGTGAATCCATCTAAGAACGGAGTTATGATTCCAACCAACGAAAAGATGGTCAATACGAGGAACACAATCAAAAGAACGATCCAAATAATCTTGTCAATTAGATCGACCGATCCGTCGAGGATCTTAGTGGCAGCCCAAATGAGAATCATACCGAAGATCAGTCCAATAACTATTTCCGAAATTCCAGCTCCAAGGCTTCCATCAACAATTGTTCCAGCACCAGTGAATACACCGACTACGATTGTAGCAAGACCGATAACACGGACAAATTTTCCGAGGATACTCAAAGAGTTATCGTCTTGTCCCTGGTATATAGGTAGACCTATTCCGAGGATCAACATACCGTAGATGATGGTACCAATCGCAGCTATTATCGCACCAAATGCAATATTATCGTCGAACACCTCAGAAACAATTGCTATTATTCCTGCCAACAGACTGACTATACCGATAATAACGGCAACCAGTCCAAAATTTTTTGGTTTGTCAAGTAAAGACATAGTAATAACTGTCTATACAGATATATATACTAATTGTAATTTAATATGCTGTAGATGAACTGTATTATAAGGTACTGGGTCTATTATTATTCCTTATTATATAATAAAATTAAAACGACGTCCTACCATTATATTTATATTATAATACTTATATTCTTTAAGAGCTGGAAAATATGACTACCGAATTCAAATACGAGATCGTAGAAGAAATCGCGGTGCTCTCCGAATCTTCGAAGGGCTGGACGAAACAACTCAACATCATAAGTTGGAATGGAAAGGATTCCAAATACGATGTTCGAGAATGGGCTCCAGATAGGAGTAAGATGGGAAAAGGTGTCACACTATCTATCGAAGAAGCCACCATATTGAAAATGGCACTAGATACTAGAGAAGATCTTGAGTGATCTTAAAATTGGCTTAAGGTAAATATGTCCAACAACAGGGCTAGCTATCTCGAACGCTATATCGGCGGTGTCGATAAGATTGAGACCGGTAGACCAGGTGGCATATCGGATGATAAATGGTTAGTCATATATTATACGCCAAATTATGGACCAATTCTTACACGCTATCTTTCTTACGACAATGAACAGGTACGGGCAGAAACGATAATGTTGCTCACCGATGTAAGAGAGCCAGTGACCGCAGATATGATTCGTAAGATGAGTACATCTGACACAGAAAAGGTCCGCGGTGCATGTATCGGATATTTAGCTGTAGTTTCTGAAACAGAGGAACTTGTGCCTCAATTGATGGATACGATCAAACATAAACGTGGAGAAGAATTCTCTAAAGCGGCATCGATACTCGGCACCATAGGACGAAGCGAAGATGTTGAAGATATACGCAAAGTGTACGGTCAAGTTAAAGGAGAAATGCGTAACGAAATACGAACAACGCTTTCACGTATAATCGATCGTCATCCTGACTTAGAATCTAAACGTAACTTTATTCTTTCTTTACCAATACGTCCAGACGAGGATGCCTTCGACAGTTTCATCAATAGATCTGTAGAGTATATCGATACACGATACAGAAACAATGTATTTTCAGACAAAAAAATCAGCGTGATAGCGAAGAACAACATTATTTCTGCACTGAACAAGATGAGCACGCGACTTTACAACGAATCAGACAATCTTCAATATTACGGGGAAGAAGAGACCGATAGAACGGTTGAACTTAAAGATCTAATATTTTGGGCATCCGAAGACCTGGCTACCAAAACAGTATACGGTAGCGAGGGACATATGTGCTCAAAATGTGGTGCAGACATGGTATTTTACAGAGGACTCTGGTCCTGCCCTGATTGTTAAACCTTAAAAGTGCAAAGCTTTATAACCAAGACAACAATACTTGAACTGGCATACTAATATAGCTCCCTGTACGCCGTAGGGAAGAGTTAGGAAGTAGTATTGGAGCCAAATAGGAGATAGATAATATGGCCTACGGAGAAAATAGAAACAGCAATTATAGAAGCAACAGCGACGCGCCCAGGGAGATGTTTGACACTACCTGCTCGGACTGCGGAGGCGCATGCCAGGTGCCTTTCAAACCCACAGACGGAAGGCCAGTATACTGCAGAGATTGCTTCCAGAAGCACAGACCTGCAGACAGAGAAGGCGGCGCAAGACGCCCCAGATACTGAACTTTAATTAGTTTTGGATTTCTTAAAACCTTTTACGTATTTACTTACGTTTTTTTCTTTTTATATTGATGGACGATTGTATCATTATCGAAGATCTTAAAATTGCAAACGCTAACATCAAGCCAGCAATTGAAATTACAAAGATAATTATGCCTACAAGCGTGTATTCCATCGAGTATAATCCAAGCCCGATGAATGCCATAGCTGCACATAAGAAAAAAGCAACACGAGTCAAAACCAAGATCTGTTTGATATCCACAAACAGTTACCTCGCAGTAAGTATTTAATTATAAATGTTAAAAATGTAAGAGGTTTGATTTTAAAACAGATCAAGCGATCTTCTTTCCGCCGTCGGGTCCAGCACTTTCGTTGTATACTGCCGACACCTTAAATTTCCACAAAGCGTTAGCGTTTAGGTTGGCTCCTTCAAGTGCCTTGTTTAGGTTACCGAGATCCTCACCTTTTTCTTCACGACCAAGAACGGTTGCCTGCATCTCGTATGCCTTGCCACCATTGACCACAAGTATAGCCACCTTCTTGTTTTCGGCCATGTACTCAGAGGATCTCTTCATAAATATCTCGCCCACTGTGATAACATCATCACCGATAACACCGAAGCTACCACACACTATTGCGTGAGGTTGTCCTGCAGCGTTAGCGGTCACAAGCAATTTCACTGTTGCTTTCTCTTTCATCATGTCCAAAATTTCTTTAGGAATTGATACCATATTTTTACACCAGATGTAAATGGTATCAAAAGTATATCAAAACAAGGTTACCTCTATGTAACCCAAAAAAAAGAAACTGAAGGTCTCAATAATAATTATTTAATTATTCCTTCTTGCATCGCTTATTCTTTTTACCGGTCCTATCGTAGATCATCATTATCGACATTAATACGACTATAGAGACGATAATTGCCGCGAACTCGGACATTTCAATCATAATCACTTCAACAACAGAACCATATTTATTGATTTGCCACTGGCCTCAGATGCTGAACTACCAGTTCGATCTTTCCGCCCTTACGATATGGTACGGATGTGCAATTGAACTGTTTTTCCGTACCAGGTATGATATGAGGCTGGTTGCTCTGAACGGGCCCATGTCCATCGATAGCGTTGCAATCAGGACAACAAGTGGTGCGCCCTAGAAGACTATAACAATTACGTCCGACGACTTCGTCCGATTTCTTACCGAACGTTTTCAGTGCAGAACGATTCATCCACACAACAGTGTGGGACGAATCGTGAATTATTATTAAATCATCTATTTCGTCCAATACCATGTTCAGCAGAACATCCGAAAATTCTAAGTCATCCATTTCCTCACCATGTTATAATCGTTTTAAAGCTATTAAACATGATAGGATGACCTACTAAGCTACGCAATATATCAGAACTCTAAGCTTAATGCGTGAACATTTAAGGCTTGTACAACGAATTTCACATTTTATTTTCGAATATCGAAAGAAAATACAACCGTTATTCAGTCATTTTTTTATATGGACAACTTATTGCCCGTTCGAATGACATATGACGTGATCATCATTGGAGCTGGTCCTGGGGGTCTTACCGCTGGAATATACGCCAGATCTAAAATGATGAATACCCTGATAATTGAGTCAGGACGTGTTGGCGGACAGCTAGTAAGTCTCTATCCAGAGAAGGGTGTCCACAATTTTCCAGGCTTCGAGAGTGTCCAAGCAAGGAAGCTAGCCGACCGTTTATACGCCCAGGCAGAAAACCTGGAATGTAATATACACGAACGTGAGAAAGTTCTTGAGATCAACGATGGTGACGAGGATATCGTAGTCGTAACTGATAAAGGAAAATACCATACACTTTCAGTCATTATTTCCATAGGAATGGGTGAATTTAATCCTAGAACGATGGACGTTCCGGGAGAGAAAGAATTTTTCGGCAAGGGCGTAGAATATTTGCTACCTGTCAAAGAGAAACTGGTCGGCCAGAAGGTCATCATGTTCGGCGGCGGGAATAGTGCTATCGAAATGGCCCTAATAGCTGATTCGGTCACAGATACGACTATCGTACATAGAAAACCAGAGTTCCGTGCCGACGAAATGAACGTTAAATCATTGAATAAAAGTAACATTCAAAAGATCATGGAAGCTCAGACCTTATCATTCAATGGAACTGATATGTTAGAGTCAGTAACTATCAAACAAGAAGATAGGACTTTTGACATTCCGACAGATCTTGCGATTATTAATATTGGCATAAAGGTCGACCTAGGGATTCTATCTAGATGGGGTTTAGATCTATCACCAGATGGTCTGATAAAAGTAGGATTAGATATGTCCACAAACCGATCCGGAATATTTGCTTGCGGGGACGTCGTCGATTATCCTGGAAAATACAAACAAATCATAACAGCATGCGGTGAAGCTGCAAACGCAGTCCAGATGGCATATAAGTTCTCTAAAAAACCCTACTGGGCATAAATAAAAATTATTCCCGGCAACGATGCCGGGAAAAGGTTTCACTCTTCTACGATGGCGTCGTTGGGACACTCGTCTATACAAGCTCCACATTCAACGCAGGCGTCTTGGTCGATGACCGCAACATCGTCTATCGTAATTGCATCCTGTGGACACACATCGATACATGCGCCGCAAGCCGTACATTTGTCTTCTATGATTTTTATCATTTGAACACCAGTCATTGTATTAAAAAAATCAATATTAGTACTTTACGTACGAAACAACAAAATAGCTTGTCGAGACAATTATACATATGCATTATTTCTCCGGGACCGTAATAACCCAGGATGGAACGATCGACGGCTACGTGTGTTTAAACAATGGAATAGTAGCTGAAGTCTCGGAAGGAAAATGTCCTGAAGAACCAACAGCTAAAGGGATAATTGTTCCCCCTATGGTTGACGGACACACTCACTGTGCTGATGTAGGACTTAATGTTCCGAATGGAATAAGTCTAACCGATCTTGTAGGACCTGGCGGACTAAAGCACCGATTCCTTGACAATGCGTCAAATGAATTAATTACTCAGGGAATGAAAAAATACTCCGAACTTTCCCAAAGGAACGGTATAGGAACGTTCATAGATTTTAGAGAAGGTGGTGTAACAGGTAGCAGACTGTTAAGAGAAACAGTTCCAGAATCATTAATTTTAGGTCGGCCCATATCAAAAGAATATGATCCGAATGAGATAGATGATATACTGAAGTATGCCGACGGCATAGCAATATCTGGAATAGACGATATTCCCACTGCATATATCGAGGCTGTAGCAGATCAGACTCATCGCAAAAACAGTATCTTCGCTATACACGCTAGCGAAAACGTAAGAGACGATATAGATTCTATATTGGCACTTTCGCCGTCTTTCATAGTACACATGGCATCTTCTGAACGTCCGGACCTTTTAAGATGCGTGGATGAAAATATACCGATAGTAGTATGTCCCCGATCGAACAGATTCTTTGATTTATTTCCACCTTTGGCCATGATGGAAGAATGTGGCAATATCACAATATTAGGAACGGATAATGCCATGATATGTTCCCCTGACCTTAGAGCTGAGGCTAAAGAATACATTTCATTGATTAGATCTCAGGGAGGTACTGGCGAAAAGATTTGGGACACTATGGTCGTTAACGGAAGAGAACTATTAAATGATGATAAAGAGATATTCATACATCCTGGCATGAAGGCCGATATTGTAATACTTCCATCAACAGATGGAACCACAAACGGCATGTTTAGTAGCCAGGAGTGTGTATTGAGATTCAATATGACTGAAAAGGAGATGTAAAAAATGGTTTTTAACAAAATTCTTATAGCAACGGATGGAAGCGAATATGCAAAATTGGCCACAAGGGATGCCATCGAACTGGCGAAACTTAGCGGAGGCGAAGTAACTGCAATCTTTGTTATCGATCAGACGATGTTTGCCAACATTCCTAAAGATATCGCGATGACCAGTATACATCAGACCTTAGAAAAAGAGGCACAGGCTACTTTAGCCGCTGTACGAGAACTAGGGGATGAACACGGCATAAAAGTCAAATTAGAAATTATGGATGGCCCTCCTGCAAAAGTAATAGTAGATAAATCAAAAGAATTTGATATTGTAGTCATGGGCTCCCTAGGAAAAACTGGAATGACCAGATTACTTGTGGGAAGCGTGGCTGAGAAAGTTCTAAGAGCTGCCAAATGTCGCGTGATGATAGTAAAGTCATGTGTTTTAGATAAAGAATAAAACAACGTTAAAAATGATGATAACGTTGTATAACGCACCATTATCATCAATATAGATTCGTGCAGTAATTAGATAATAAAACAACGAACCCAATTCGGATAAAATCTTTTATAAAAAATCTCTTTAAAACTTTGAGGACGTAATCTCTGAACGAAAGAAAGCTATTAAATGATGAGAACTGAATCGGGCTCCATCCTGGCATAAAAACCAGCTTAGCCATACTTTTGTCAAAGGACCGAACGACAGGCTTAGAAATGAGAAACGCATACTGCGTTCTAATACGAATAAAAAGGAGAGGTAAAATGTTTTTCAACAAGATTCTTGTACCGACCGACGGAAGCGAATATACAAAGGCGGCCGCCAGGAAGGCCATGGAACTTGCAAAGCTGAGCGGAGGTAAAATAACCGCACTCTATGTTATGGATCAAACTATATTCACCAACGTTCCAATGGACACTGCGGTCATGAACGTATACCGTACACTTGAGACCGAAGGCAATTCGGCTTTGGATTTTATAAAAAATCTTGGTGAAGAATACGACGTAGAAGTAGAGATCAAACTTGTAGAAGGCGTTCCTGTTAAGATCATATTAGAAATGTCTAAAGAATATGACATTATTGTAATAGGCACCCTGGGGAGAACCGGGATGTCCAAACTACTTATGGGAAGCGTATCCGAAAAGGTTGTAAGAGCTTCCAAGTGCCCCGTCATGGTGGTTAGATCCCCTGAGGCTGATAAGAAATGAAAACAGTATCTGAAATAATGACACTGGCACCTATAGTTGCAGAAGTGCCAGGAACTAGAAACGACGCGATAAACACAATGGTCAGAAATGACCTAACTGGACTTCCTGTAATACGCGGATCCGATGGAAAACTTGTAGGAGTTGTCTCCCGAAGAGATCTTTTTAGAAAGTTCGAAGAAGACCAACTTTCGCTTATTATGAAGAAAGACCCCATCTCCGTAGACAGTAAAACATCTATCAGTGCAGCCGCAGAAATATTCTTTAAAGAAAGGATACACAGACTACCGGTCACAGAGGATGGAAAACTTGTTGGAATTATAACGCCAACAGATCTATTAGATGATGTCAGAGCATTAAAAAGCAAGATAACAGCCGAAGAATCTATTCACACAACATGTGTAACTGCATGGGAACACGATCCACTTTCATACACTGTACCTGCGATGAGAATCAGTGATGTTCCTGCATTACCAGTACTTGACGATAAAGGAATACTAATCGGCATCCTTACCGACCGTGACCTTTTTAGTGATCAGTCCGAGGACCAAGAGGCGATGAAGGCCCTAGGAGTCGAAGATACTTCGCTTGCTGGATATAGGAACGTCTTGCCGCTATTCTACACTGCTACAGACAAGTATCTCAATGAGAACAAAGACGTCAGTGATTTCATGGTCAAGGATCCTATTACAGTGTACAAAAAGACATCCATATCGGAAGTAGCCAAGATCATGAAGCTCAGCGACTTTGGTCAGATACCCGTCAGAGGCTCCAAGGACGAATTGATCGGAATGATATACGACGTCGACATCCTCATGGCTTTGATTGGTAATTCCAATGAGTAAGGAAGACAACAACGAACTGATGTCTATCTGCAAACGCAGAGGATTCATTTGGCCCTCTTTCGAGCTTTACGGCGGTGTCGCTGGAATGTATGACTACGGGCCTTTAGGATGTACGATGAAAAATAACATCCTAGAGGTCTGGAGGGACATCTACAAAGGACGCGAGGGATTCGTAGAGATAGATTCAGAAACGGTAAATCCAGAAGAGGTTTTTAAAGCCTCTGGACACGTGGACGAGTTCTCTGACTACATGACTTACTGTACACAGTGCCAGTCTCCTTTTAGAGCTGATCATCTAGTCAAAGATTTCTGTGAGAATCCAGATGTGATGAGCCCAAAAGAGTTAGAGGATGCTTTTGTAAAATTCAATATAAAATGCCCAGAATGTGAGGGGGAACTTGGAAAGGTCGAAGATTTCAACCTCATGTTCAAGACCACCATTGGACCGGGATCTTCCAGAGTTGGATATTTAAGACCAGAAACGGCACAAGGCATATTTGTTAACTTTCAAAATCTTTATAGATACAATCGAGAAAAGCTTCCCCTGGGCGTTATCCAGACTGGTAGAGGATATAGAAATGAAATATCTCCTCGCCAGGGAATGATCAGGATGCGCGAATTCAATATGATGGAAGTTGAACTGTTTGTAGATCCAAATGACAAGGATTGGCCTAGATTTTCAGAACTGGAGAACGAAGAGCTTATACTTCTACCGAACACTGGTTGCGATACAGTTGTTAAAACAGTAAAACAGGCCGTTGAAGAGGGCATCATAGCAAATCGTGTCCTGGCATACTTTGTATGCACGACAAAACAATTTTTGCTGCGTATGGGCATCGAATTTTCCAAGTTACGTTTCAGACAGCACTTAATGGATGAAATGGCACACTATGCTGCAGATTGCTGGGATGCTGAAGTTTTACTCTCTTACGGATGGACCGAGATAACAGGAATAGCAGATAGAGGATGCTGGGACCTTTCCAGACATTCAGAATTTTCTGGATCTGATCTGTCACACTTCGAAAGATTTGACGAGCCGCAAGAAGTGACCTTGATGAAAGTATCCGCCAACCACAAGAAACTTGGACCCGCATTTAAAGGCAAAGCTAAGGATATTGCGGCCGCATTGGATTCTAAGACACAGAGCGACGTTAAAGATGGTAAAATAACTCTTAACATCGACGGAGAAGACATAATATTAACAAACGATTTCTTTGAAATAAAAGAAGTAACAGAAAAGGCCACCGGAAAACGTGTAGTGCCTCATATCATAGAGCCATCGCATGGCCTTGACAGAATATTCTATTCTTTATTGGAACATTCGTATTTCTACGATGAGGAGAGAGAATATTCGGTCCTCAGGCTCAGACCCGAGATCGCTCCTATAAAGGTCGGCGTATTCCCGCTTATGAATAAAGACGGATTAGACGTTCTTGCTAAGAAAGTGTATGCGAAAATACACTCGCCGGACACTGAAGCATATTACGATAGTTCAGGAACGATTGGAAAGAGATACGCCCGTATGGACGAGATAGGCACCCCTTTTTGCATCACCGTGGATTATGAATCCCTTGAGGGCCCAGACAAAGATACTGTCACCATACGTGAAAGGGATACAGGAGATCAAAAGCGCATTCCAATCGATAGTGTTTCTGTGATAATATCTCAGCTTATCGAAGGGAAGGAATTTTCAAAGCTCTAAAACATCTTCAGCCATACTGGCCTCTTATGACTAAGATATATAGCCGATGAAGATGATATATGTTCAGAGGATTTATTAATGGTACTTAAAGATCTAGAGGACCCCCGAAGGCTTTCCATGCTTAGGTCTCAAATCGACGCAAATTCCGTCGAAGACATAATGGATAGCGATTTTCCGACTGTTGACCCTGAAGACCGTCTTTCCGACGCCCTTCTGGTTATGAAAGACAGTAACTACCAAGAAATTCCAGTTATGGAGAACGGATCATATTTGGGAGTTATCAGTTACACATCGGTTCTGAAAAAGAGGAACGCCAATATGGAAACTAAGGTCAAGAACATGATCAAGGGCGTCCCGATGCTTAGTTTAACTGATAAAATAACTATGGTATCTGAGGCCATGACAGGAAACAATTGCAGGCAACTTCCTGTAATGTCCGGAAAAAAGGTCATCGGAATAGTTTCCAGGAACGCATTGGTCGATATAGCATCCAAAATTAAGGCACTCGGCGAAATAAAGGTCTGGGAACTTATGACCAGTCCCGTAAAGAGAGCTGGCATCGACGATATGCTTACCGATGCGTACGATATTATGACCGAATTGGATACACTGACCATACCTGTTGTAGATCATAACGAAAATGTAGTCGGCGTCGTCGGCATGAAGGAAATTATCGACAACAACTGGAGAGATGACACGAAGACAATAGGCGACATTAAAAAGCGCCTTAAGGCAGAAGTCACGCTCAGATCTTTGTATGTCAGCTCGCCGATTGTCATCGGCTGGGACGACACCGTAAAGAATGCCGCTGAACTAATGGTTAAAAACGACATCTCTACTCTGCCTGTAATTGAGGACAATAAGCTCGTAGGTATCCTGACACAATACGATATCATCGAAGTTATTTCCGCATGTAGAGAAAGGGAACTAATGTTCACGCAGATCAGCGGTCTCCAGGACGACGATAAGAATCTTAGAGAGACACTCTTTGATATCATTGGAGAACAGATGAGTAAAATCAGCAAGATCTATACTCCAGAAAGCTTAATGCTTCACGTAACGAGATATAACGACGACGGCGATTCTGCGAAGTACAGTCTTACCGCGAGATTATACCTCAAGAGTCATGTGATGAGCTACAAGGAAGTCGGTTGGGACCTTCCTCAGACCACTTTGAACCTGATGAAGAAGATAACTGAATCTGTGATGAACTTAAAAGACACTAAGGTCAAGTTCCGTCAGCGTAAGAAGTAAAACCTTTCATAAACCCTTTACAAACCTTTTTATTGCCTTCTTTTATAGTGAGCATGGTTCAACATGTCTAAGTATGACTCATCTTTGATAGAGGAGCGGTGGCAGAAGATGTGGAAGGACGAAAAGGTCTATCATTTTGACCCCAAGTCCAACAATCCGATCTTCAGCATAGATAACCCTCCTAGGTACACTTCAGGTTCAATGCATTTGGGTCATGCCACAGGGTATTCTATATCTGATTTTGCAGCCCGCTACAAGAGAATGCAAGGATTCAACATATTTTTTCCACTTTGTTTCGATGTTAACGGAACGCCAATCGAAGTAAAAGTAGAGAAGAAACACAATATCACAAAACTTGATCTTCCTAGAAGTGAATACCGTAAACTTTGTAGCGATTATGCTAACGGTTTCATCGCTGAAATGACTCGAGATTTCGAAAAACTTGGGGAAAGTATGGACCCTAGTATTTACTATCAGACAGATGCACCATACTACAGAAAAATAACTCAACTTTCTTTTATAGAATTATTCAATCGCGATCTGGTCTACAAAGCCAACTATCCAGTGAATTGGTGTCCTCGCTGTATGACCGCTCTTGCTGATGCGGAAGTAGATTACAAAGACAGAACGACTAAATTAAATTTCATTAAATTTGGAGTTGCTGGCACTGATGATTCAGTTCTTATTGCGACTACGCGTCCTGAGCTCTTATGCACATGTCAGGTGGTCGCGGTACATCCTGACGATAAAACAAAACAGCACCTGGTTGGGCAAGAACTCATAACGCCTTTGTTCGGTAAAAAGGTAAAGGTCATAGCTGACGATAAGGTCGCTCCTGAATTTGGAACCGGATTCGTCATGATATGTACCATCGGCGATAAAGACGACCTTGAATGGGTCATGAAATATCGTCTTCCGATGGAAAAGGGAATAGATGAAACTGGAACTATGACCGAACTTGCTGGTAAGTATGAAGGCATGTCCGTTGTAGATGCCCGTGCTGCCTCTATCAAAGATCTAGATGATCTGGGTCTTTTAGAAAAACAGATAGAACACCCTCAGCAATTATCGATCTGCTGGAGATGTAAGACGCCTATAGAGTAC
>CAYYMA010000021.1:0-12494 GCA_964472805.1 uncultured Methanomassiliicoccales archaeon
CTTCCGTTTACACGGGAATGACTATTGCTGAGTACTTCAGAGATATGGGATACAATGTTGCGTTGATGGCCGACTCCACGTCCAGATGGGCTGAGGCGATGAGAGAAATTTCATCCAGGCTTGAAGAGATGCCCGGTGAAGAAGGATATCCTGCATACCTTGCAGGACGTTTATCTGAGTTCTACGAGCGTGCATGCCGTGCTAAGACATTCAACAACACAGAAGGTTCCGTTACCGTTATCGGTGCGGTCTCTCCTGCAGGCGGAGACCTATCGGAACCTGTTACTCAGAACACTCTACGTATCGTACGTGTGTTCTGGGCTTTAGACACCAAGCTAAGGGAGAGGAGACACTTCCCCACCATCAACTGGTTGACCTCGTACACAATGTACGGAAAAGATCTAGCTGGATGGTTCACCGCTAACGTGAACGATAACTTCAACGACAACAGGATATGGGCCATGAGGGTCCTTCAGAGAGAATCTGAACTTCAGGAAGTCGTGCAGATGGTCGGATCCGACTCTTTGCCAGATGAACAGAAGATGGTCCTTGAAGTAGCTAAGATGATACGTGAGATATTCCTACAGCAGAACGCATACCACTCTGTGGATTGTTACTGCCCGTTAGAAAGACAGTACGTTATGCTTAGTTTGATAAGAAAATTCTCTGACGCAGCTGATAAGGCTATCGTCAACGGTATTGCCGTTGATAAAATCGCATATCTCCCTGTAAGGCAGAGGTTCAATCAGTCCAAGTATGAAGAGAACATCGACGATGAATTGAAAGCAGTGTCTGATGACATGGATAAACAGTTCAAAGAAATGGGGGTATGAATACATGGCAAAAGTAACCAAAGAGTACAAAACGATCTCTCAGATCGCAGGCCCTCTGATCTTCGTCAAGAATACAGAGCCCGTAGGATACCAGGAGATGGTGTCCGTAAGACTAACTGATGGAAGCCACAGAAGAGGACAAGTCCTAGATTCTTCGGATTCCACAGTGGTAGTTCAGTTATTCGAAGGAACTACTGGTGTTGACAGATCGGCATCCGTCCGTTTCCTCGGAGAAGCGATGAAGATGCCTGTTTCGAAAGATATGCTCGGAAGAGTACTTTCCGGAGCAGGAGAGCCTATCGACGGTGGAGCACCCATCGTACCTGACAAAGAGTTAGACATCGAAGGTGCGGCCATCAACCCATGGGCAAGAGACAATCCTTCAGATTTCATTGAGACTGGAATATCCACTATAGATGGAATGAACACACTGGTTAGAGGTCAAAAGTTGCCTATATTCTCGGCTGCGGGACTTCCCCACAACGAGATTGCTTTGCAGATCGCAAGGCAAGCTAAGGTCACAGGAGAGAACGATCAGTTCGCTGTTGTGTTCATAGCAATGGGTATCACCAACGAAGAAAAACAGACATTCATGCATGAGTTCGAGAGGACTGGAGCGCTCAAGAGAGCGGTCGTTTTCTTGAACTTAGCTGACGATCCTGCGGTTGAACGTATTGTTACGCCCCGTCTAGGATTAACCACAGCAGAATATCTTGCTTTCGAACTTGGAATGCAGGTTCTGGTTATCATGACCGATGTTACGAACTACTGTGAAGCACTACGTCAGGTTTCTGCAGCTAGGGAAGAAGTGCCTGGAAGGCGTGGATATCCTGGTTACATGTACACCGATCTAGCACAGTTGTATGAACGTGCGGGAAGGATAAAGGACAAGAGCGGATCTATCACACAGATTCCTATCCTCTCAATGCCTGGTGACGATATCACTCACCCTATTCCGGACCTTTCAGGTTATATCACGGAAGGACAGATTGTTCTGTCCAGGGAATTACACCGTAACGGAATTTATCCACCGGTGAACGTTTCATCGTCACTAAGTCGTCTGATGAATTCCGGTATTGGAAAAGGAAAGACCAGAGAAGACCACAAAGCAGTCTCGGACCAGCTTTACGCCGCATACGCGGAAGGTAAGGATCTGAGAGGACTTGTGGCCATCGTAGGAAAGGACTCGTTGTCTGAAAAGGACAGAAAGTTCCTGGACTTTGCGGACCTCTTTGAGGACCGTGTTGTTCGTCAGGGACATGACGAGGACCGCTCTATCGAGACTACGTTAGAAATCTCTTGGGATATCCTGACCGAATTGGATGAGGATCAACTTACGAGAATAGACCGTAAGTACATCGAGAAATATCTCCCACAGAAGTGATGTAATGTCCGTCCACGAGATAACCCCAAACCGTTCGACCCTCTTAGAACTGAGAAGAAAGATCAAGATGACCGAAGGAGGCCACAAGATCCTCAAGATGAAGAGGGACGGCCTTATCATCGAGTTCTTCAAGACTCTAGAGAAGGCACGTCAGATGCGTGCCGGGGTGTCGTCGGATTACGAGGCGGCTATTTCTAAAATAGCCATCGCAAGAGCGGTGGAAGGAGATATTTCCGTTAAAAGTGCGGCATACGCGTTAAGAGCGGATCATCAGGTCACTGTAGGAAGCACCAACATCATGGGGATGAAAGTCCCCAAGGTGACGGCTTCCGGATCTATGCACACCAAGATAACCGAGAAGGGTTACGGTGTGATCTCTACATCAGCATACATCGAGGAAGCCTCTGTGGCCTTCGAGAAACTTCTGGAGACTCTTATCAGGGCTGCAGAGATCGAGACCACCATGAAGAAACTTCTCGACGAGATAGAGAAGACCAAGAGGAGGGTCAACGCCCTTGAATTTAAGATAATCCCTAACTTCAAGGAGTCGGAAAGGTTCGTCAAATTCAGTCTCGAAGAGATGGAAAGAGAGAACACTACCCGCCTTAAACATCAGAAGAAGAAAGGTGAGGCCGTAGAGTGAAGTCCCTCGAGGAACGCTGGGAAGAGATAAAACAGGATCCCGTAAGAATATCGCGGGTATTCAAGATTGTCTGGATCGCAGCGTACTCGACGCTCATGCTCGGTATAATCCTTATTCTTTGGTTTATGATGGACGCCTATCTGTTCTAAACACTTTAAAAAAACTAATTTTTTTTATTCTATTTCTTCTACCGAATCGGCTTTTTTGGTAAACATTTCCAATCCAATTATTCCAGTTATAATTACTAAAACGAAGAACAGACGTATCAATGTTGCAGGTTCATTAAAGAGAAGAATGCCTACTATAACAGCTCCAAGAGCTCCAACACCGACCCATACTGAATAACCGACTCCTGTAGGAATATTAGATATTTTTAAACCCATATCCAGAAGTCCCACGCTGACAAAAAGAAACATAATTGTTATGGCCGTCCAAACAATGTGAGTGAAACCTTCGGACATGAACATAGTAGTGGCCCAAACAGTTTCGAACATTCCTCCTAAGAACAAATAAAACCAGGCCAAAGTCTTTTTGTCCAATTAGACACCTCCAAATATTTGAAGTCCGACAACACCGGCTAGTATAACGAACACACAGAGTATCTGAATACGTTGTACTTTTTCTTTGTATACCAAGTACCCTGCAATCAGAGTTCCAATGGCTCCTATGCCTGTCCATACTGCATACGCGGTTCCTAATGGAATACTCAACATAGCAAGAGCAAGGAAATAAGGACTTGCGATCATGAAAAACACTGTAGCTAAAGCCCACCCAATTCTTCTAAAAGACTCAGATTTCTTAAGAGTAATGACCCAGAACGGTTCTAGAAGCCCTCCTATTATAAGCCAAACTATTGCGATGGTTTCCATGCAGTTAATCCATAAAGCTCTTCATATTTATTATGCCCGTGCCTAGATGAACTATTGGCATTATAGCAGGGTCAGGATTGAAGTTATGCATTTTTTGATATACCGTCTGGCTCTGCCATGTGGAAGCGTTGATCATTTTCACTCCATTGTATTCGGTAGCTCCCGCTCCATGTATATGACCGGAAACAAAGATGTCTGGAATGTTCTCGATGGCAAGATAGTCTTTTTTCTCTGGTGCAAGAGCCGTCCTTTGACCGTATATAGGCGAAAGATGACGACGCTTGAGCATTTCCTTCATGATGCCCATCGGATCGTCGTACGTCAGTTTTTGAACCCCTGATATCCAATCGTCTATGCTTTTACCGTGGTACGTTAGTATAGAACGTCCTTCGATTTTCAACGATACGGGATTGCCCGTCATGATGATGTTAGAATCAAATGTTTTAGTGAACATGCTTCCTAGAGCTGGTTGCGGTTCTGCTAAACGTACGGCGTCGTGATTACCTGGTTGTATAACTATTTTGATGTGGTCTGGAATCTCTTTAAGATATTCTGCTAAGGCTTCGTATTGTTCGTAAATATCGCTTATCATCAGTTCTTTTTCTTGACCTGGAAATATTCCGATACCGTCTACAACGTCGCCTGGTAATACGATGTAATTGAGTTCCGTATTGTATGCCGTGCTCTTTAACCACTTGATCATTTTTTTCCAGTGTTCTCCAAGGAACGTGGAACTTCCTACGTGTACGTCAGAAAGGAATCCTACAGAAGAAACAGAATCAGATATTTCCCAGCGATTGGTTCTAACGACGTCCGGACGGAAGACTTCTTCTGCTATGAGGAGATCTCTTTTGCCGTTGGGTTTTCCTACGATTCCGATAACTTCATCGCTGACAAACGTCTCTTCTACAAGCGGAGAGTCTTTTGAAATGAACACTTTGCAGTTACTTTCAGCATCTTCCACTGTAAGGATTATGTGACCGTTCTTAGTGTTAGTAACGTCATATATCATTCCGATAATACGAACGTCCCGATCAAGTCTCATGGCCTTCTCGATTGGAATACCAAGACCAAAATCACTACGTCTGGCTATTATTCTACTTAGTATATCGTACCTGCTTTTGAAATAATTTGTAAAATCTGTTATATCGCCTTCACAAGTAGAATTACCAGTAACGTCTGAACCACTGACTATTTCAATATCTACGTGACGTTTATTTTTAGGAACGTCTTCACCTAGTGACGTGAATATCGGGGCGTCTCCGTTAAGACAGTCTTCTACGTCGGAACGTTCTACGAACATTTTACTAGAGACCAAAGAAGAAAGTGTGGTCATGGTGAACGACACCGGATCCGAATTCGATAGTATGTACTCGAGAGCATCAGGACTTAAGAATAATCCTTTCTTTGCCGCGATACTAAGTACGTCAGACCTCACAACACTACATGTTACATTCCAAATACATAACTCTTGCCCGCAATCAATGAGGGTTATATACACATAATCAATCACCGATGATATGGTCAATGTCAGGATATCCTGCCCAGTCAATCCCAGTGAATCTGAACAACTGGTACTTGATGCGGTTATGAGGATATTTCCGGATGCGTCAATGTCACGTAACGTAAAAGGATATGAAGGAACTGCACCAAGTATAGACAATTTCTCCAAATTAGTAAGAAGACAAATGATACTTGATGCTACTAGAGCTGTAATGATAGCGGGAATTCGTGGTGAAGACACAATGTTCCGTTTGAACAAACAGGCGGCCTTTGTAGGAAAAGTATCTTTTTCACCTAAAGGATCTGTTCTAGGAACTATTGCTGTTCGTATTGGTGACGATGAGGATATTTTACAATTAATAGACGAGTTCTTTCCTAGTACCGTAGACGGACAGGAGGTCAGGATATGATCGGAATTTCATGTCCAGAGTTCAGTGCACAACCCTTTGAAGCAATTATAGAAAATGTATCAAAAGAATTTGATCATTGGGAGATATTTGCCGAAGTGGATCACAACATAAAACAAATTTATGATAATCTTAAGGTCCTACGAAGTTCGTACGATCTTTCATACTCTATTCACACACCTATCAGTGATACGAACATTGGTGCCATGACCGCAAGGATGAGAGAATCTTCGGTTCTAGAGATGATAGCAACAGCAGAAATCTCTTATGAATTAGGCATCACTATGCTAACAGTACATCCTGGACTTACTTCGTTAAGTGTACCTGGTATGAAAGAACGTGCAATGGAGAACTCCAAACGTTCTCTTAGGCTGTTAGATAGAGCTGCTAACGAGTATGGTGTAACTTTTGCTGTAGAGAACATGCCTAGTTTTTCTCCAATGTTGGGAAAGACTGCAGAAGATCTTAACGAACTAGTGGATGGAACGAATTTAGGCATATGTTTCGACGTAGGTCATGCTAATACGACCGGACAGATGGAACTTATGATATCTACATTCAAAGACAGGATCGTGAACGTACACGTACATGATAATTCTGGTAAGTCCGACGAACATCTTACGATAGGTGACGGTACAGTAGATTATCCTAAGATTCTGAAGGATCTGTCATGGTATACCGGCAATTACATAATAGAATCAAAATCTTTGGAATCCGCGGTAGAATCAAAGAAACGACTGACGGTCCTGTTAGAATGATTTCGTTATTGTAACGGGTCGTCTTCGGATGCGAAAGAGTCAGGAAAGAACGGTCGTTCCTTGAAGTTCTTAACAAAAGGAATTCCTTTTATTGCTAGGGCCACAGTGGTTATTACGCCTAGACCGATAAGTGCCAGGAACATGAGCGTAAAAATAAGATCGTTGCCTCCGATCCATAAGAACGCCATTATGTAATCGTTCACAAAGTGCATTAATATCGCTGCGTAAAGGCCATATTTCGCAAACAAGTATCCTGCGGCGATACCAAAAACGAACGCAGGAATAACTTTACCAAAACCCCATCCTGCTGAATGTGCGTATCCGAATATCAATGCTGCAACGATTATTAAAATCATTGAAGCCTTGTTTACGCCGAAACCTCCTAGAAGATATTTCCAGGATTTTTTCTTTCCTGTTAATAATGCAACTATTCCAAGCGGCAAGCCTATTATCAGTACTCTAGTGATTATTTCTTCCCAGACCCCAGCACTTGCTAGTGTGAACATTGTAGCGTACTTATCGGCTCCTATGCCAGGAGGCGTTACGTCAACGCCAGATATCATGATTGCAATGAACATCAAAGCTATTTGTAAGAATAAGGTGGATGGCCATAACAGTCCTATCCAGTAAATGCTGGTATCTTTTATTCTGTTTAAGCCTTCATTCTTATCGCGTTGCTTGTGTTTAGAATACGTCTCCCAAGCTAGTTGGATAAAACTTATTGTAATTACTACGATCAAAAAGACCCAGTACAACTGGACTCCAATATTGGATAACTCGACAAAGGTATACGGATATGGAATAAGTATGAGGAGTCCGTAGGTTTTATCTGCTAAATATACGAAGATATCAGCAGCAAAATAATACAGTGCCACAGCACTGAAAAATAAGAAAACAAGAGTAAATAAAGCAGCAATTATTCCTATCCACAATATAGGCGAATTTTTATTTTTTTTCGGTTCGTGAATATAGATTGTTTTTAAATGTCTGCCGCAATTTCCACAGTATGTACTGTTCAAATAACGATAACTGGCACATTCAGTACAGTCTAAAAGATTACCACAGTATGCGCAGAATCTGTCACCGTTCTGACGGTGGTCTTTGCAATGGGGACAGTCTATCATGTTCACCTCATAAGTCCAGCGACGTTATCCGCACGTTCATAATCTATGACCGCAAGAATACTCCCTCCAGCCTTTGAAAGTTCTGATAAACGTAATGAGATAAATCTTTCTCGGATGTCGCTGAGTTCTCGAAAGCCCTTCTTTTTGTTTACGTAGTTATCCCATTCAATCGAAAACGTTTCTGGTGTGGACATATCGAACTTTCTTTTCATTCCCTTTTTTGCGAGACGATGTTCACTTACGTATTCCAAGGAACTGACGGTTGCACAATAGATCTCTGTATAGTGTTCGTCAGTCATATCCAGTGCAACAAGTTCTTTTGACGATTCGTCACACAGGTCCACGATATTACACCACACAGGTGCTGGAACGATTACTTCTCCGAATTCTGCAAGTCTATGTGCAAAAACAGATTCCAGTTCTCCTGGCTCATATTCGTCTATGATTTCCTTTCTGTTACGCACACCAATTATTTCTTCTGAACTTAACGATACGGCGTATCTATCATATTTTCCGAAAGCTTTCGTAACCATATCTCCGTAGGAGGAAAGACCTCTTACTACGGGCAGGATGTCTATTTTTGCATCGCCGACCGTTAGTGATATCATCTTTTTGTGCTCCTTGACATGATCAGATCCGTAAGTGCATTACTGTCATCTATTTTGCGTAATTCGTCAGTCGATATTACTGCCGTAGTTTTGATATTATCGCGGTCATGTGTGCGTTCAACGATGACTACAGAAGGTCTTCCCGCTAGGCTTGAAACTTCTGATGTTATTGTTGCTCGTTGAATTAGTTTCTCTTCATCGTCACCAGTGGCAGTAAGAATTATTACTTCTTTTATTCTTGATAGAGCATCAAAGGGACTTTTCATCACAGGCGTAATACTGAATCCAATATCCAAAAGTCTGTTCAGTACAAAGGATTCTGTTCTGTTACTACCACTTATCTCATATTTATCCGCAGTATATTCCGGCTTGTATTCGAAGGGATTAAGAGGTACAATAACAGGCGTATTAAGAAATTCTTCAATACGTAAAGCAGCGTCTATCATCGCACCCATTCCCGTTTCGTACATTTGTATAGTACGTCTTGAGACGCCTGCTATTTCAGCCAGAGTTCCGAGACTTATACTATCTCGATCTCTTATTTCTTTTAGAAGACTGTTGTCCAATCTAACGTACATCCCGCCGGGAGCAGCAAATATCAGTGGAGGAACTTCTTCTATTGTATGATCGGATAATGTTTCGTTTGAAATAATCGGTATGTTGAATCTTGAATAGACTATACCAGTTTCAAGAGCACCCGAACTAGATCTTTCGCCTATCAACACGGGACTTGCGGTTAGAGCTTCGGCTAGTACCTTCATTTCTTCCGCATTATCTCTTGAGAACGCGTCTACGTTACTGAGTATCTTAATGATCAGTAACTTGTCCCCTCTACGGGCGACCACGTCAAAACAGATACTGCGAAGATTGAGGACTGAGGACACATCGTAACCTGCCTTTGTAAGTGTGGCACGTGTGGTCTCTATAAGCTCCGCTCTGCTCATAGTGTTAAAGTGGTTGCTCTTCTATAAAAAACAATCTACATAGTTCTAATACGATATTTATGGGGTAGCTGGCTTTAAAGCCAGCTTAAATAGTTTGGAGGAAAATCTTGCTTAAACGGCAAAAATTAATCAAGTCCGATACGTTTTACGGCCTTCTTCTTGTCCACAGACTTGAAGATCACCTGTAGTATTCCGTTGTTATATTCTGCCTTAGCGGTATCCGTATCAACTTCACAAGGAAGAGCTACAGTCTTCTTGTATCGTTTCTTAGGTGTATCCACACGTATTGAGACTGCGTCTCGTGTGGCCTCTAACACGATATCTTCTTTATCCGCTCCAGGAAGTTCTACTACTACGCGGACCATATCAGCTTCCTGTGTCACATCGGTGAACGGTTCTCTTACAGGATCGTTCGTTGGTATCCCTATTATTTCTGAGGGGTTACCGAACTCCTTGGTGTGAGCAACCCCGTCAGGGCCGCGGTACATGGTGTACCCATAGGTCTTGACATTGGGGTCGTTTAGATTCTCAAAATTATCGAACATATCATCCATTTTACGGTTGAAATTCTCAAATTCTTTGAACAATATGTTCCATATGTCTTTATTCATCACTATCACTCCTTGTTTTCTTTGTTGTATTCTTTTAGTTTCTTGGATGCTGCAGGTCCGAATTTGTCTACTGCTGCTTCCAGATCTTTCATAGACACTTTACAGACATCCAGATCTTCCTGTGTTGGATTACCTAGTGCCACGAGGCGTCTGACTGAGGTCATCACCGCTTCGTTAGCTATTGCAGCGATATCTGCTCCGGTGCACCCTTCGGTCATATCAGCAAGTTTCTTCATATCCACATTTTCTTCCAAAGGTTTACCTCTGGTGTGTATTCTGAATATTGCTTCTCTTGACTCGGCGTCAGGTGGTCCTACGAACATGCTCTTATCGAACCGCCCCGGTCTAAGCAATGCAGGATCGATCATATCCGGACGGTTGGTCGCTGCGATTATCACTACGTCATTAAGTGACTCGAGACCATCCATTTCCGTAAGCAATTGAGAAACCACACGTTCTGTGACGTTACTGTCGCCACATCCACTTCCGCGGTTCGGTGCTATGGAATCTATTTCATCCATGAATATCACACAGGGTGATGCTTGTCTTGCCTTTCTGAACGTTTCGCGTACCGCTTTCTCGGATTCTCCGACCCACTTGTTCAGGAACTCTGGCCCTTTTACAGAAATAAAGTTAGCTTCAGATTCTGTTGCCACTGCTTTCGCCAGCATGGTTTTACCGGTTCCTGGTGGACCGTAAAGCAATATTCCCTTTGGTGGTTTAGCACCCATGTGCTCGAATACTTTAGAATATTTCAGAGGCCATTCTACAGCTTCTTTCAGTTCTTCTTTTACTGATTGCAGAGCTCCGATATCTTCCCATTTTATGTTCGGTCTTTCGATGAGAACTTCTCTCATCGTCGAGGGCTGCATATCTTTGAAACCCTCACGGAAATCGTCCGCTGTTATGTTTATACTATTAAGTACCGCAACAGGGACCTCTTCATGTTCAGTGTCGATATCCGGTAGAACACGTCTAAGGGAAGCCATTGCCGCTTCTTTCGTTAAAGCAGAAAGATCTGCTCCTGTATATCCGTGAGTTCTATCTGCAATACGTTCTAATTCAACAGAATCATCTATCGGCATACCGCGTACGTGTATCTCAAGGATATCCAAACGTCCGTCTCTGTCCGGAATACCTATTTCGATCTCACGATCGAACCTTCCTGGTCTTCTTAATGCTTCATCGATAGAGTTGGGTCTGTTAGTGGCTCCTATTACCACAACCTTTCCACGTGATTTTAGACCATCCATAAGCGCTAGAAGTTGTGCTACGATACGTCTCTCCATTTCTCCTGAGACGTCGTCCCTCTTGGGCGCTATCGAATCTATTTCATCGATGAATATTATGCTAGGTGCGTTCTCTTCCGCGTCGTTAAAGATCTCTCTGAGCTTTTCTTCAGATTCTCCGTAGAACTTGCTCATTATCTCTGGTCCGCCAACGTAGACGAAGTTGCTACTAGTTTCTCCGGCGACGGCTTTTGCTAACATCGTCTTACCGGTTCCTGGTGGACCGTGTAGAAGCACGCCTTTAGGCGCTTCTATTCCAAGCCTTTTAAAAAGCTCAGGATGTTTCAACGGAAGTTCCACCATTTCCCTTATTTTGTTTACTGCGTCTCCAAGACCACCGATGTCGTCGTACGATACCAATGGAATTTCGCCTGCGGCCACGTCCGCAGGCTTGTCACTGATCTTTACCTCCGTGGTGGCACTCATTATAACGGCTTCGCTGGACGGTGAGTATGATGTAACGACGAACTCCATCTTGTTACCCATAACGTTCAACGCCACTGCGTCGCCTTTTGAGAATGCACGTCCTTCGAATACTTGTTTAAAGTACTCGTCCCCGCCTTGTAATCTTAGTTGATCAGTAGGCGAGAATATGATTTTAGTTGCATCTTTTGTGGTCACTTTACGTATTGCGACCCTTTCGTCGATTGATGTTCCGGCGTTCCATCTGGTACCGCCGTCGATTCTGATGATTCCGCGGTTAGCATCTTCGGGTCCTCCTCTGAGGACTTTTGCTACCGTGTTCTTTTCTCCTGTTATTCCTACTATGTCTCCTACTTTGATGTCCATAACGTCCATCAGTTCAGGGTCCAGTCGTACAATTCCTCTGCCTGCCTCCCCTGACTTAAGTTCGGCGACTTTTATCACCTTGTTAGATTTATTTTTTGATGCCATGTTTTTAACCTCTTAATTTCAACGATCTATCATTCGATTCCCATACAGCGTAGAAATATCGGAACGATTTCGTTGTACTTGGTATATTATTAGTTTGTACTTCTATATAAAGGTTCTCTTTTACTTATATAGTTTGACGGAAAGACAGGACGATTTGCATCAATATAGTGTAGAAAAGCCTATATGAACATTCTAAGGAGTAAAAAATATGAATGTCCCTATTTACTTCTCGATATTTTTTATCATCGAATTTTCTTTTGACATATTTCACTTCATATTAGAAAAAGAATTTTTCAGATCCATTCAATTACGTAAAAAGCGAAAATCATTTAAAATCATTTAAATCACATTATAAATCTTATTTTTGATGTACATTGTTATACATCAATGTACACAATAATATATACAATGAACATTATGATACTATTATGACATTACCCAAGGACATTCATACATCCCTAGGCGTCGAAGATATCCCAAAGAAATGGTATAATCTCGCAGCGGACCTTCCAAAGCCTTTGGAACCTCCTTTGAACCCTAAGACAGGAAAACCAGCCAGCCTGGAAGACCTATCTTCATTGTTTTGTAACGAAATATTAAAACAAGAAGCTTCCACTGAACGTTACA
>CAYYMA010000022.1:0-2831 GCA_964472805.1 uncultured Methanomassiliicoccales archaeon
ATGCCAAGCATAGAGCAAATCGTCTGGCAAAGAGACTGATAGCTCAGGGATACAAAGCCGATACGATACATGGTAACGTAGCTCAAAATAGAAGGGAGAGAGTGATACGGGAATTCAAAGACGGTTCCGTCCAAATTTTGGTAGCTACTGATGTGGCTGCCCGAGGTCTCGATATCGATAACGTAGACCTTGTGGTCAACTTCGACGTTCCTAAAGATACAGATACCTACATCCACCGCATTGGCCGTACTGGTAGGGCGGGCTCGGAAGGTATTGCAATATCCCTATTCATTAACGAGGAAAGGAGTATGATCAAAAGTATCGAGGCCATTACTGGCAAGCCTATACATCCTATGGATATCAAAGTCGTCTCAAGACCGATACCTGAGGTAACTCGTACTGTAAACGCCCCACGTGGCACTCAGCGTCCTTCACCCAGAGGTGCAAGAGGACGAGGAGCACAAGCGTCGGTGGAGATAAATTTTGGAACAGTGGATAGGATGAGCAAGGGTGAGATCGCCGCAATGGTAGAGAAAGGTGCCAGGCTCTCCCGAGGACAAGTCGGAAAAATAACCATGGGCGAGGAGCGTACGCAAGTAGAGATCATAGGTAAGGACGCTAAGCAGGTCTCTTCTGACCTGAGCGGAAGCGTCTATCATGGAAGACCAGTAGAATCTCGTCTAGTGTAAACTGGATATTAATTGGATGACCGCTCATCCAATGTCCCCCTTAACCTCTATCGCCATTACGCCCGAGATTCACGGGCACATATAATTTGTCTTAGAGGACACTCTTGATAACTAGTAGGTGTAAAGTTTGATAGTTCATATTAAGAAAGTAAGTAGGAATTGTTTCGTAGTGATTCTTTTTCAAAAATTGAATAAAAACTACTATGAAATCTATCTGTCGATGCGTTATTTACGTGTCATTAAGGTATACCAATTAGTGCCTGTTTTATAACTAGTTTAATAAAAAAATAACAATTAATATGTCCGCTTTAAATTTGAACTATGGTTTCATGCACCTCAAGCATGGAGGATACCGCACTACCCTGCGGGCCCATAAAGGGTTTGTTTGAAATGGTTTATCCTAACGGTGCGACCTCTCCGATGAGGTCGGCGTGGGATACGAACATCCTGCGACAGCAGTATCTCTCGAACCCGAGATCATCAAGGACGTCCTCACCTTTGTTTATACAGTCTGCGTATACGGGATAAGCACTGCATATAACCTTGCCGCATGTAAAACATCACGCTGGTATAATCATTTAAATCACCAGTAGGACTTCTACTTCTTTACATGTGCACCGTGTCCGAGCTAGTGAACAGGTAATTTTTCCGGGTGTCATTGATCATCAGGGTTCTGTCGTAGGCTTTGAACACTGCCTCAAGTTCTTCATCCTTAAAGAACTCCACGAGTCCTCTAGCGATAGTAAGTAATGCACATGCTACCACAGTCTAACCACACACCCATTAAGGGTGTGACCTTCATCATCCTGTTTAGACGCAAACCGCTATCGATGTTTCAATCCACACACCCGTGAAGGGCGTGACTAACCCTCATCCTGTAACGTTTATAACACTCACAACGTTTCAATCCACACACCCGTGAAGGGTGTGACTCACTGCCCCCGTCCTCGTTGGTTATTTCAATGTCGTTTCAATCCACACACCCGTGAAGGGTGTGACAGCATAACGTTCACTATCTATCAACATCACAAAAGGTTTCAATCCACACACCCGTGAAGGGTGTGACTTTAAAATTAAATACATCATAATAACGCCGTCTTGTTTCAATCCACACACCCGTGAAGGGTGTGACTTGGTAATCTTAAAGACTTTACTCTTATACTGGACGTTTCAATCCACACACCCGTGAAGGGTGTGACTCGTTAATGTGGGTAATATTGACGCAACGCAGTGTGTTTCAATCCACACACCCGTGAAGGGTGTGACCGGAGTCTATAGCTCCCGAAGCTACAAGCATACCAAGTTTCAATCCACACACCCGTGAAGGGTGTGACATTACAGATGGCAAGATACCACATTCACCACAGAGGTTTCAATCCACACACCCGTGAAGGGTGTGACTATCGGGATCAGTCATTTTCGACGCCCTCAATTTGGTTTCAATCCACACACCCGTGAAGGGTGTGACCCTCAGTCTCCAAGGGATTTATCTCAAGAGAAACTGTTTCAATCCACACACCCGTGAAGGGTGTGACCCAGAACACGCCGACGAGGAAGGCGTATCAAGATGGGTTTCAATCCACACACCCGTGAAGGGTGTGACTAGAGTATGTTTACGATGAAAGAACGGGCTACATAGTTTCAATCCACACACCCGTGAAGGGTGTGACTACAACGGTTCCATAATCTATTGGTATAGCACTATGTTTCAATCCACACACCCGTGAAGGGTGTGACTTGGGACGCACCCTCGACTATGGGGCTTATTGGCAAGTTTCAATCCACACACCCGTGAAGGGTGTGACATGGTACTCATGGTAAACGAAGAGAAAGTAAGATTAGTTTCAATCCACACACCCGTGAAGGGTGTGACGTGATGGACGTGTTAAAACTTGTAGAGATATTTCTGTTTCAATCCACACACCCGTGAAGGGTGTGACGAGATGGTCGAAGAAGAAGACTATTTCGAGGAATGTGTTTCAATCCACACACCCGTGAAGGGTGTGACTATTTAGTGTTTCCATTATATCCTTATCATCATATGTTTCAATCCACACACCCGTGAAGGGTGTGACTTTAATCCTACATCAGGCTAGAACTCTTCATGAGGTTTCAATCCACACACCCGTGAAGGGTGTGACA
>CAYYMA010000022.1:2931-12397 GCA_964472805.1 uncultured Methanomassiliicoccales archaeon
TCAGGCTAGAACTCTTCATGAGGTTTCAATCCACACACCCGTGAAGGGTGTGACATGCAGGTATCAACCTTGAAGGACCGGGACCTAAAGTTTCAATCCACACACCCGTGAAGGGTGTGACGAGTTAAAGAGGGCTTTGCAGACACAGCCAGCCGTGTTTCAATCCACACACCCGTGAAGGGTGTGACACCCATAATAAAAACAGCCTGCATTGAGTACTTTGTTTCAATCCACACACCCGTGAAGGGTGTGACTTGTGATCCGCCAACGATCATGTTACCGAGAATTTTGTTTCAATCCACACACCCGTGAAGGGTGTGACTACCGCCACGTTCCAGTTCGTCAATAGCACGTTTGTTTCAATCCACACACCCGTGAAGGGTGTGACTAGGTTTTGCCGGATGCTCTTCCGAGTCTGGCTGTGTTTCAATCCACACACCCGTGAAGGGTGTGACGGGCACTCGTAGCCGCATTGCAAGAACACGGTATCGTTTCAATCCACACACCCGTGAAGGGTGTGACAACATCATTGGGGCTAAGCTAGAAAGTACTTCAGCTGTTTCAATCCACACACCCGTGAAGGGTGTGACAGTAGCAAAGATACCGAGTAAACCAGCGACCATTGTTTCAATCCACACACCCGTGAAGGGTGTGACGGCAAGACATTGAGGTCCTCGACTTAGGCGCGACGTTTCAATCCACACACCCGTGAAGGGTGTGACATTATACAAATTATGAAGTTGTCAATTACACAACGTTTCAATCCACACACCCGTGAAGGGTGTGACATTATCAGCGTCTAAAAGCACGATAAGCATGTTTAAGTTTCAATCCACACACCCGTGAAGGGTGTGACCCGTTCTCCCCTATGGCCTCCCTCTTGCGTTCTAGTTTCAATCCACACACCCGTGAAGGGTGTGACTTCTTGCGACTTAAAACTTCTAAAAAATCACTTAGTTTCAATCCACACACCCGTGAAGGGTGTGACTCTTGAAGATATATACTAGATTGTTATATTTACATATCTGAATAGTAAAAATATGTGTATTTTTGACGAAAGACCATTATTATTGATTTGTTTTATATAGTATACTTTCAAAACCTTCGTCACATTTCTGTTAGCTTGAGGTTCTCATACTATCAGAGCACCTTCTGGATCGTATTCATCCTCCAATCCTAAAGACTCTATTTTTCTCCTCCAATTACGACCTATGTGATATATTCGAACTTTATCCACAGAATCGTCTATAACATCCGATATCGCTTTTCGCAGATAATTCAATTCGGCAGGAGTGACTATACACTCGAAAACTGATCCTTGTATATTGTGTCCAACGTTTCTGCAAATACGATTTATTTTCCTCAGGCGATATGTGCCAGTATCGTTGGTTGTGCATATATCATACGTGACAATTACCATCATAGTATCAAATTAAATAGGGGGGATAACCGTCCAGTTCTCCACGTATAACCCGAGAGAGCAAGTTGGATTGTACGTGAGGTATCAGCCCTCTTTCTATTTTTTCCTGGATATACCCATGAGTTATAGTAGATTTTCTTTCATTGTGCCACAGACGTATCATTTTTTTACGTCCTGATTCATTTAAAAAACAAGCTCCTCCTTCTTCTATGAAATCTCCTGCAGATACTTGTCCTAAGTTAATTTTTTTCAAGAGGAATCGGTCCACTTCCGAAGATCGTAATTCTTCAACTATATCTAATGCTAATGATGGTCTGCCCGGTCGATCTGTGTGCATATACCCTACATAAGGATCAAGTCCCATATTCAATAAAGAAGAACGGACTTCGTTTGTCAAAACAGAATAGAAAAAAGACATGAGAGCATTTATCGGATCTCGCGGAGGGCGTCTATTACGACCCGATATATTAAAGACATCTTTGTTTCTTAAAATGAGATTATTTAAAGCTGAAAAGTATATTTTTGCCGCATCTCCTTCCATACCTCGCAATTGATTCATGGACTCGACCTTATCAATGTCATCGAGAGTCTTCTTAAGTCTGACTACAGATGTATTCACAAAATCATAGTTGATTTTTTCAGCATGATCCTTTGCCCCTCTCTTAAGAAGAGCTATGGAATTGTATATTTTTGCCCATATTATATTTTTAGAGACGGCAAGACAAAATGACTCGTCATCGGCACGTCTGTATTGTTCGCGCCTCAGTAACACATTGCCCTTTACTGGTCCGTCTATTGATGCTAAAAACTTACCGTTCGGCGACATAATTGAAATTGAAATTCCTCGATCGGAACACATTTCAATAACCTTTGGAGATGGCGACGCATAACTGAAACACGTTATGCGTTCCAAAATGTTTATCGGATATGAGGCGAGTTCGTCCCCCTGGTTCATAATTTTTATTCGCTCTCCATCCTTAGAGAGGTAACTGTTAGGAGTAAGAATATACAAGGTGTTCAAAAGTTGTCTCATTTTATCATTTTCCTTTTGTTTTTGAAATAGGTCTCGATTGTTCGATTCGCAGATATTGTCTTTGGCAGGCATCGTTCATACAGAGAACAAGACAGACAATGAGGGCCGTATATGGGTGCTGGAACTTCACCTTTAAGAAATAATTCATGCATTTTATTCGAGGCTATTATTGTATTTTCCCGAAGATGCTCGTTGATGGATACAATTTCTCTTCGACGTGATGCATGGTAAAAAATTGAACCATGACTTATTGATGTGTCAAACATCTCTTCCAAAGCCATAACTTGGGCACAAAGTTGTATTCTGTCACAGTCGTTTTCCTTTGGAACGCCGCGTTTATATTCAATAGGCATCACATTCAAGTTACCGTCATCAGATTCGAAAACTTCGACTAAATCACAAATTCCGTTAAGTCTTAGTTCGTATGATGCAACCCTTACGGATCTAAAAATTTTCAAGTTTTTTCTTGATTCCGAATGTCCCCTGTCTACGTTCTCATGTACAATATTACCTTGTGCCGTAAGATCGTTATCGACCCAAATACCATCGATATGTATCAATCCCCATTGCCTACCACAGAATACAAAGTGTTGTATTCCAGACATTTGTAAAAAATCATCTCTGTTCATGATAATTGAAGAGGGGCGATGCCCCTCTATGGTTGGTTTAAAATGGCTCTACAGATTCCGGAGTGAGCCCTTCCAAGGGTTCCACGGTAATGTCGTAATCCTCAAAGAATATCGGGTCAGTAACTCCATCTTTCGGTTCCATCTTCAAAGATCCATGAACCTTTGCAGATGAATATTGGCCGTTTGGATTGTCGTGTACCCACCACAATATTTTTTTAACATCCATGCTTCCTTCGGGACGGGCAGAAGATGCATCATTCATGAAGAGTGTCCTCAGAGCCTCTTTGAATAACTCTGCATCCTTCATAGAGAAGTTTGTCTTCTTTGCCAATTGAGGGTTGATGCTTCCGTAGAAAACATACACTCCTCCGTCTACACGATATTTCATACCCATGGTGTCCGATGATCTCGTAGATCCACCCTTAGGCGGCTCAGAATTCACACTTTTTGTAATCTGTATGCTAGATATATTCACAGGTGCCAGTGAAAAGGCAGGATGAACCGAAACGGGGCCTCTTATACCTATCGATACACCTTTTGATTTGTCCTTACTAGAAAAAGCGAATAGTTGGCCAAACGCCCTGACATCATACCATGTCGAACATGCAATCTTGACATATTCGTCTTCCTCTTTTACACCCTTCAAATCACTGTTGTCAGCCCTCTCCCTCAGGCTCTTGTACGAGTCAGTTGTTCGGTCGTTGGATTGGACGAATATACTTTCATCCATGTCCATTAGACGGTTCCTGAGTTTTCTCTTGATTGCAACGTCTGAAACTTCGCCATATCCCTCGATATTGGTTCGAGGGCGATTTCCATCCAACGGATTTCCGTTGGGATTTGCATTTTTCACAGAAAATATTACTGCGAAATCAATTTTTTTATCTATAGGTTTCATATTTACTCCTCCTGGTTTTCTTTTTCATTCAAGTCCTCTTTTTTAGTGAAAAAATCAGCTCTTTGCGTATAGAATCCCAACAGGAATTCGCCCGACAGTTGCTTATCACTAATGAAGTCGTCGGCATCAAAGATTCCCATTATGTCTGAAATGATCTTGTCATAATAGCTTCCATTGTCAGGAAGTCTGGGCCTATAAGGTGCCAACGCAAGATTCAAATGTCTCCATGTAGAGTTTGGACGATCTGCAAATCTTTGCATACTCCTCATAGCATTTGTTTCTCTTTTTTCCCCGGCCGTGTATAACGCCCGGCTTTCTGCTGCATCTGCGACGGCTAAAAGTCTGCCGAACAGATAATCTCTTGTTTTTCGTTCTTTATCTAATACCATTTCATACCCCTCTTTTTTATTCTCTTTTCTATAAAATGCACAAGCCAAAGAGAGAATATTTTCCCAATCCCATCTCTCGTAAGAAAAAGGCTTGCAGGCATTGTTGGATACAGTTTGTAAAATATCGTACGGAACTCTTGCACATTCTATCACGCAGGGCGTGAGTCTGTTTAATGCAGATTTCATAAGTCCATCGTCCACGTTTTTACCATATACGCATCTAACTATCTCTTTCAGAGGTAAGGGAAGTGTTGTACGCCTCTGCTTTTTATCCTTTCCTACGTATACTCTAGGCCATGAACAAGTAGTATACCAGTGATTTAAATTGGCCTCAAATTCCGAACCTGTGAATTCCTTGTAATATGAGATAGCTAGTCTGCCTTTACTGGCCGAATCGAGAATCATAGTGGCAATACCCTCGTCATCTATTTTCCCATGATAACCTCTGATCATGGAATTTATCTTATCGGAAGATATTTTTCCAGTATATGCCGTCTGATTTTCATCTGTCAAATTTGATGGAAATATATCTGAAGGATCATCTGTAGGAATGATAGTTTTACCTCCAGACGATATCATCCACGAGACGATGCACCAATCACCGTGACACCATCCCTGTTTGCCAATCAACCATCTCAATGCATTGTGAGCCTTATGACTTGTCGTAACGCCAATTGTGCAGGCTTCTCTATCTGATACAAACCTGCCACGAAATGTAAAACCGTCGTTATCATTCGATGATACTAGTTTGGCTCCATCTCCTGCGTTTCTAATTTTTGCAGGATGTTTTGTTGCGATTCGTACGTTATCGCCTGTCACCATGCAGATATCGCTTTTGCCTTCATTGGATTCTACAAATTTTTCCCATAGTGACCATATTTCTAGGTTAGACAGATTTATATCGCCATCAGGTGTGGAAATATTCCAACGAACAAAGGATTTTACAAGTTCACCTGTAATAACAGAATATAGTTCAGGCCTGCCCTCCTCCGATCCCTCATCCCACTTTGTGATGATTTTTTCTTCATCATCCAATCTCAATACCCCGGATGCCGACAAATCGGAAATGAGACTTCCACCTTCAACATATTTCAAAACCGCCAACAATCTTTTATCTCCGTAATCGCTATTGCACCACGATTTTAGCAGGCTTAAATAATCCAAATGAGATTTTTTGATTTTATCAATGTCTTTTTCTTCCGCGTTGTGATATTCCAATAGGTCGCCAGCAATGTACTCCAATGTATCACTGAGAGGATGTGGTGATTTTCCACTGGTTCTAACACCTGAAGATTCGGTACATGGGATTATGGTTGTCGCTGATTCTTTTAGAATCGCTGATGCTGAAACAAAATTCCCCTCGTAGTCTACTACAACCGAGATCTGTGCCTGAACCGTTGTATGATGAAGTGGCAATAGAGGAACCTTAGACTCACTCGTTACCGTTCTCCCCCACGCTGAATCATATGTTTTACACAAACGAGACATCCAGGACATTATTTCACCTCAGGCAACTGTAACAGAGACTCCTCGATTCCCGAAGACGGAGCGATTGAATATGTGCCGTCTCTGATTTTCTTCAAAAACTCACACTCAGATGGTCTGAGGAATTCTATGACACCTCTTTCCATGACAGGCTTCCAGAATCTGATCCACATCTCATTCGAATTTTTACTAGGGTAATTTATCCCGTGATACATCAAATCAAATTCGAATCTTTGTGAGTTGTCGTATGCACCTTTACCGTCTCCGAATTTACAAGGTACAACGTACGCAGGACATTCGCGTGTACCCAAAAACACATCCCTGCGCCCTCCGCGTTCAACCATTCTTTTGGCCGAGGAATGATGTTTGTTTTCATTTCGGTCGTTTACCATATCATCACGGTCCACGTTCCATTCAAAATGACATTGTACTTGATACGATACATCATAGAGATAAGTGTAAAGAGCGAGTTCGTTACCACCACTCATTTTTATCGGTTTTACTCCAACAGCCTCCTCCCGCATCGGATTAAGCACTCTGACTTTGTCAATAACCCAGCATATGGTGGGTTTCCAATATATCGATTCGACTATCCCCTTAAGAGCCTCATAGGTCGGGACAGGATAGGATCTTTTTTCACCGCCGATTTTTGAAACAGGGTCTGTGAATAAAGCCCTGTTTCCATATACCTGAAATTCAATAATATTATCTTTCATTTCCATTCCTCCGTAATTCCATATACCTCATTGTAAAGCCCAGAATACACCCATATTTCAGTACAGGGTATTTGTTTCGCAACACCTACAGTTATCATTCTGTCAAGAATGCTATCTCTGACATTGACCATGTATTTCTGAGCAGATTTTAAAGCGGAATCGGAATAAATTTTTCCCTCTTTGGCAATTGCTTCAATTGTTTCCGCATCAGTTTTCCCGCCTGCGTTCAAAATAATGACACCTATAGAATTATCGTCAATTACCCTGAATGATGTGCTAGCGGAACGGAATGATTGTTTTAATATGCGCTCAACCGAACGGTAATCAGACAAATTATCAGAAAGCATCTTGACAAGGCTTGATTCATATTCATCAAGAGGATAATCAAAAATGTTCGATTTAATCCCTATGAGTTCTTTGTTGTATCTTATACGATATTTCGATAAAATACCCTGTGAATCGGGAGACATATCGTCAAGAATTCTTCCCGCAACTTGTTTACCCACTCTTATTTCGATCAGAGATCCTATATTTTCATCAATGGGATTGACTACTATAACCTCCCCTGGAGTTTGCCGATGTCCGTTGCGATTGCATCTTCCCGCGGCCTGGACTATTGAATCCCATCCTGCCAGAGCTCGGATTACTGTATCAAAATCCAGATCTACTCCCGCTTCGATGACTTGAGTACTTACGCATATAACAGGCTCTTTTGCCGATAAATCCTCCGTTATGGATTCTATAACTTTCAAGCGGTGTGCTGAGCACATATTGGTACTCAGATATTTTACATTAGGAAATTCTTTTTGAATAATCTTTGATGTTTTTTCAGCATATTTTTTTGTATTCAGGATTACCAATACACTGTTTCCAACTTCATATTGTTCGAGGGCCAGTCGTGCTATACTCGAAGGGTCCCATCCGTTTTTCAACCGTTTGTCGATAATCTTGGTGCGAATCGGCAAATCTTTGTAAACGTCAGAGGGAACAATCTCAGGACATTCTGACAATATCACTGGTCTTACCATATTATCAAATTCGGGCTGGGTTGCAGTACACAATACTGCTGTGGAACCGCAATCCTGTGTCAGAAAATTCACACTAAGATTGTACGGGTGTATGCAACGAGTAGGCGTGGATTGAATTTCATCGAATATGATTACGCTATTTGCAAGATTGTGCATTCGTCTGACAGACGAGGTTCCAGGGGAAAAGAAAGTGTTAAGGTATTGAACCATGGTCGTCAATATTATTGGAGAGCTCCAGTTATCGTCAGTGATACGAGTATCGTCATTAGAACGTTTACTGCGAATAGCTGAAGAATGATGTTCTGTTATCGAATCGCTAAATTCATAACCTATTGCTTCCCGAATTACTTTTGCATTCTGATCTATTATCGAAATAAACGGTGCGACGTAAATTATTCTTTCTAGATCGTGATGTGCCGCGTGCTTGATTGCAAACCTTAGACTGGATAGGGTTTTTCCGCCTCCGGTGGGGACAGATAGGAAATACGCACCTTTCGGACAGGAGGCCTTTGAGGCACAACATTCCGATACCTCGTCTCTTATTTTGTTGACTTTGTCCTTAATGTCAAATTGAGACAAGTGACGAATCAAGTTGTCTGACATCTTTTCCCAATTAGGTCTGCCTTGTTTTGTTATAGGCACGTTGGACATAAATGAGGCAGTATCCAGTCTATCTGCATCAACCAGACTGCTTAGGAGAAAACGAGTAATAAGCCCTAATCGGAAATAGGACGTCTCCCTGCTTTTTGTTTTTGAAATATTATCTATTGCCGATTTGATTTCAACTGCACATTTTCGACTTATTGTATCTGTGATGTATTTTTTGAATGTAAGATAGGATTCATCAGATGAATACTCTGATGAATCGTTCATGTCGGAACTCATTCTAGTATCAAATGAGCTTTCTTTTCCTGGCCTACATATATCAGGAAGTCCAGTATGATGGGACATAACCGCTATTGCAATGAGTTCGCAAGATAGTTTTTCGTAGTTTCCGTCGTAAGGTGTGTCCATACAGAGCCTGGCTCCGTCAGAAGAGTGATCTATCTTCCCCTTGTTCGATACTGGATCTAAGTATGCAAAATCGTCTTTTGAAATAAGGCCGGATGCAGACATAATGTATCTTTGAAATCTTACTGAGGATTTTCCAAAATCGTGGAGAAGGCCTGCCAGATTGCCGATTGATTCCATATTCAGTTTCTTTGTGAAAGTACCCGTGAGAGATGAAACGGAAAGTAAATGTTCAGTTAATGTCTGAATTCTATTAAAGTCGACATGAGCGACGGGTTGACGATTCGTTCCAGAATGATTAGGCGTGTTGAATACTGCATCTAAAAGGTCGTGTTGCGAGTTTGTGCCTAATTTCTGAGTTTCGATGTTGTGTCCGTGCATGTGATGCTCCAATCGTGTCTATCATACACCAGTTTAATGATATTTTACCAGTACTTTTAAGATTTATACACTCGATACTGGTTCAATTGTTAGGATATCGTCGTTCTTATATTAGAATAATATAATGTTATAGTTGTTATTGCCGTTTTAACTTGTAAATCCCCTTAGGGTATTGTTTATCGCCAATTGTCTGAGATCGATAGGAACTGAAAAGTCGCCTCATCATTTTCTTATAGAATAACTGCACAGATTCTAATGAGCCTGTTAGAACTATAGATTTAATTAGAATTATCAGGTCTGACCGATTTTTCCACTATCTTTATTCAACAGATACAGTGTGATATACTCTTATCGAATCTATAGAAGCGTACTCAAAACATTCTTGTAACGGCTCATGTTGCAAGTCAATAAAAATAGCAATAGGTGGGCCCGCCCAGATTAGGTACTTTGCGTGCAGTGCTGGCATGGCCTTTTTC
>CAYYMA010000023.1:0-11879 GCA_964472805.1 uncultured Methanomassiliicoccales archaeon
GGTGGATATGTATCAACAGATGGCCGCTGTTACAAAGTTGGGTCCTCTGGAAAAAGTCATGTCCATGCTTCCTGGTATGAACAAGATGGAAGATAAGATAGATTATGCCGAATCGCAAAATCGTTTGTCCCAGTTCAGGGTCATAATGGATTCCATGACCATGGAAGAGAAAGAGCAGCCTGCTATCATCAAAGGGAAAAGATTAGATCGTATAGCTGCTGGTGCTGGTGTAGAAACAAAAGATGTGCGTTTACTTTTGAAACAGTATACTCAGAGCAAGAAGATGATGGGCACAATAGGAAAAGACCGTAAGATGCGCAAGAAACTGATGAAACAGTTCGGCGGAATGGATACGGACATGGGACAGTGAATAAATGCGTTATTTTGTAGTCACTGGGCACCGTGCGTACAGCACCCCTAATTTTAAGTTGGACGACATCTGCGGAGGTGCAGGTAGGTTGGACGTACTGGTACGTTGCGTAACGTCAGCATTCTTCCTCAGTCATGATATCCGCAAAGATACGGAAGTATACCTTATTCTGGAGGGTGGGGACGATGCACCAAAGACCGTAAGGTTCTCAGGTAGTGACATAAGATATCTCAATCCAGATGAAAGAAGCACGGCATCATTGATACGTAACGCATTACTAAAGAAAGTTCCAGTTGAGGGTGAAATAAGGTCTTCTCCAGGAGTATATATTTCCAGAATGTCGTTCTATGATGTTCTTACGTTACTATCTGAAAAAGGAGAATTTGTTTACCTAAAAGAAGACGGAACGGATGTTCGTGAATTTGATTTTCCCGAGAATCCCGTATTCGTACTAGGTGACGATAGAGATCTTACTGAAGATGAGGAAGAAGCTCTTTTAGCATATTCTCCTGCTCGCATATGCCTTGGTCCACGCAGCCATCACGCCGATAAATGTATCGTAATCGTACATAACGAGATGGACCGTGCAGAGTGAACCTTTATTATCTGCACTTTAATCATGTACCATGGCCGAAGGAGAAAAGATACCACAGCATAGACATTGCGTCAATTGTAACAAGGCATTTGTTGGTGTCGGTAACTATTGTAGCGACGTCTGCAGAGACTCTTCTGGTAAAGAAGTAAAAAAGAAGCTTAGGAACTATTTTATTATCTTGGCAATTCTTATGGCTTTCACAATAGCGGTCCTCGTATGGGGGACATGAAATTGCGTGCTGCCGTAGCTGGCACTTTCGATATTTTACATGACGGTCACCGTGCTTTGTTGAAACGTGCTTTCGAGATCAGTGATTCAATATCTGTTGGAATAACGTCTGATAAAATGGCGTCCGAAGGACGTAAAACAGTGGTTCCTATAGAGCTTAGAACATCTTCTCTTAAATCATATTTAGAGAAAATGAAAAAGCCTTGGGAAATTTTTGTCATAGATGACATTTACGGTCCAAGAGAATCCATGGACGCAGTAGACGTTCTAGTGTTAACAGAAGAGACACTTTCTAACGGCAAGAAATTAAACGCGGATCGTAAGTCTCGCGGTATTCCCCCCTTGGAATTTTCCATTGTTCCGTTAGTAATGGCAGACGATGGTTCCAAGATAAGTTCTCGTGCTATATTTGAAGGAAGATATGGCAAGAACGGCTCTAGTAATGTTCTTGATATTTCTATAGGATCGATGAATCCCGTTAAAATCGAGGCAGTAAGGAGCGTAATGGAAAAAATATATGGAAGTGTTAGAATAACGTCCGTAGACGTGGATTCTGGCGTTCCGGAGCAACCCTTCGAGTCAGATGTCAAGAAAGGATCAATTAACCGTGCAAAGAACGCCCTAGGTGGTCATACGATGTCCGTGGGCATTGAAGCAGGAGTTTTCGAAAAGGAAGAAGGACTTTTTGATATTCAGTATTGTACTGTTTTAGATAACGAAGGAAAACTCACCGTAGGAATGGGATCTGGTTTCGTTTATCCTGAAAAAATCGCATCTCTCGTTCGGGACGGTTATACAGTATCAGAAGCGATTACCAAACTTTACGGGAACAAAGAAATTGGAAAGAAACAAGGTGCTATAGGTATGCTTAGTAATGGCCTACTGGATCGTAAGACCTTGACGGAACAGGCTGTTATGGCCGCTATGATTCCTCGCATATCGGACACTTTTGGTTACTAATTATATTAATAGGCTGGCGGACGTATACGATAACATGGAGTACGTTATTTCTGTGATGGACGATCCCGCTTCGGCGATCGGCGTTGCACAGTCCTTGATGTTCGAAGAAGATACCCTTACCGCTATTGCGGTAGGCTCCGATAAACTGAACGAGGTGCTTGGAACTTGCATATCCGGAGGTGCTGAAAAGGCTTATCGCCTCATGGATAAAGATTTCATGGGTTCGGACACATGGGCAATGTCCAGGATATATGCTGCATTCATAGGAAAATATTGTCCTGATATGCATCTTATGATCTTCAGCCGTTATAGTACAACAATGCCTATGCTGGCACATTTACTAAAGGCACAGCAGTTCTGTTACGTTACTGAAATAGGACAAGATGATGACGGCATATTCGCAGTACAGAATTATGGGGACGAGGTCAGGAAATGTCGCGTACCACCTGGTTCATTAATCTCTTTTGCAGATAATATTGAGGCCCCATATTCTAAAAAAAGTTCTGACGCTAAGATAGAAGTTATAGGACGTGAAAGTTTGGAACTAGCGGAAGGTTCCGTCGGTTTCAAAGGTTCTCGTATCCTTGCTAAGGAGGTATGCTGATGAGTGGATGCGATAGTTGTGCAGCTAGTGGGTCATGCTCCAGTAAAAACGAAGATTCCGGTTCGTGCAGCGGAGAAAGAAAGCTTCCACCTGGAATGCTCGATCACTATGATACTGATCAGTCTACTGCGGATGGTACACTGGTTTTCATTGAAACTGTAATGCATGATGGTGTACAGCAGATTGACCCTGTTTCGATACAACTTGTAGGCAAGGCCGTTGAAATGGGAGGCGGCAGGGTATTCGGTGTCATATTCGGAGGGCCTGAACGCAAGGAACTTTACAAAGATGTATTCTCGTATGGTGTTGATACGTTGTATCACGTTAGGGACGTTCGCCTTAACGATTTTCATTCGGAGGCATATGCTGAATCTATAACCTCGGTATGTGAGCGTGTGATACCTGCTGTTGTACTCATTGGTTCAACTGCCAAAGGAATAGAACTAGCACCAAGAATAGCGGCATCCATGGGTACCGGTATCGTTACTAATTGCAACAATCTTGAACTAGATGGTAGGAAGCTAAGTATGTTTAAAACATCCAATGGAAAAAAAGTGCGTTATGAATGCATTTCTTTCCCTCAAGTTGCCACTGTTATGGAAGGAGTTTTCTGTATCCCGAAAAAGGAAGTAGATCGGAACGGTACGGCTTTCTATAGACAGTATAGCGGAGATAATTACAAACAGATACTTTGATTAGATTTTGGAAAGAGATACGACGTTGTCCAGTACTTCCTGTGCGTGTCCGTTGACCTTTACCTTTTTCCATACTGCCTCGATGTGTCCGTTCTTCCCTACTATGAAAGTGGAACGTATGACGCCTTCGTACTCTTTGCCGTACATCTTCTTGATGCCCCAGGCACCGACAGCATCTGTCAAAACATGGTCTGGATCGCTGAGTAATTTAATTTTTAGGCCGTGTTTGTCAATGAACTTCCTGTGCGAAGTCGATGGATCTCTGCTTACTCCTATGATCTGAACGTCATTTGACATAAAAGTATCTACAAGTTCAGAGAAATCCACTGCTTCACGAGTACAGCCTGCTGTATTATCTCTGGGGTAGAAGTAGATAACATATCGTACGTTCTCTAATTCTTTACTGTTAAACATCTCTCCATTCTCATCGGCAAGATGGAATTCTGGGAATTTTTCATTTATATCCATGGTATCACATCAGAACATGCTGGCACTTTTCAATACAAAGTGATCCAGCTCAATTTCTATCATCATTATCGGATGATTGATCTCGAAGTCAGTAATGACCTTAGGCGAGATTTCACCGAATATTCCTAAAGTTTTTTCGTCCACAATTATAGACGCACCTCTTCCTAATACGAACGTATCGTATCCGCAGCCCTCTATAGAATAATCGCAACCAATCTCTTTGAGAATACTTTCCGCTAGAGATTTAGATTCAGTGAACGAGGTTTTGGACGCTGCCGATACGACGCATAGATGTAACGAATTCTTACCGTTACGTACAACATATCCTACCTCGAAGATCTTTTGTGGAAGATCTCTGTGACGATTATGTCTTAGAATGCGCATAAGGCTTGGAAATAGATTTACACGTAAACACGTGTGATCTTCGGTTATAGGATTCTTAATTTTTATCGTCACCTTTTCAGGAATTCCCGACTTAATAAATTCTTCACTTTCGTTACTAAGGGTTAGGGTGGTAACCTCGGTATATCCAAGGCCGATCATCACATCCCTGATTCCGTTAGAAAAAACAGTTTCGGTCAAACGCGATGCAATAGTATTCTCTAGTTTATACGGTCCACCGAACTTCTCAAATCCATATCCGATCGCAACATCTTCGTAAACATCTACGTTGTGCATTATGTCCGTTCTAGTGGACGGTATTGAAACCGATATGGCATCACTTCCTTCTTCAAAGGAAGCATTCATGCCCATTCTACGAAGAGATTCAACTATTCCATTTGGCCCTAGATTAGTACCTAAAAACATATCGCATTCTTTAGCTGATATAATACGATTTAAAGGTGCCAAATTAGGAGAAATAAAGTCTTCCGGTCCATCATGCATACGAACCGTACCTATTCTTCCGCCTCTTTCTGCAAATGCAGTACATACGATATCAAGAGCACCCTTCACCGCTTTACAATCTGTTCCAGTAACGTCAACAAAAATATTGCGGGTTTTCGTGGTCACGGTTGTAAGTGCTCCGTTTATTATCGGTGGAAATGAAAGTACGTTTCCCTTAGAATCTTTAATTATGGGATATTTACTCGCACCTTTAAGCAAATCAGCATATTCACGCCCTTTCTCATGTTTCTCAAGTATCTCGTCAAGATTCATTATTTTGGTTTCTGTAAGAGGAATAAACTTTGTCTTCTTCGGATCTTCTAATGAATACGTGAACGGTGGGACGACCTTATCTAGGTCGTGGATGCCGATAGCCAGCTTACATCTTTTACGTCCAATGGTAAGATGCAGTTTTTCCTGTAGTTCCATCATAGATTTGAGTATTTTGTCGTCAATCACTACATCAAATACAGCACTGCATAAAAAGTACGGACGAAGAGATTTTACGCTTTTATCTATCGTGACATCGATATTCGTATTTTCGACTTTGTATTCTTTCATCCCTGGTTGTATGTCCAAAAATGATCTTAACGATCTTGCAAGGCCTTCGACGCAGTAAAGATCTGGTCTGTTAGGGAAAAACTCAACGGACATGTCGTCCGCACCCTCTTCTGTGTCATGCATATCGGCTCCAATAAGAGGTATCCTTTCGATAAGGGTCGACTGCGGTACTTCCTCACCTATCAGCGAACAGAGGTCGCTGTAGCTGAAGTTGATAACTGGCATGTATACACCATTGATAATTCCCTATAAAAGGACTTTCAGAACTCAGCGTCCGAGTGATGAGTGTGCAGACCCCAATTGTCCTGCTGCTTGAGCGGCCAGATTTGAAAGTTCTCCAGCAAGAACGGTTGCAGCCACTATTTCCGAAAACTTTTTGGCTTTTCCTTCACCTAAACAATCGATCATCTTCAGAGCTTCGGTCTGACACGGTAACGATGTTCCACCTCCCACGGTACCAACCTCTACGGCCGGCATTCTTACGGCTATGTATAGGTCTCCGTCTACGTTCTCGCATGATACGAATGACATACTTGCACTTACCACATGTGCCGGGTCTTGACCAGTTGCTATGTAGAGAGCAGCGACCATGTTCGCTGCATGGGCATTCGCCCCCAATGTGCCAGACATTGCACCACCCATCAAATTTTTACGATAATTCACTTCGATGATGGACTCAACAGTCGTATGTAATTTATTTTCTACTATCGTTTGAGGTATCAAAGCTTCGGCTACCACCGTTTTACCGCGTCCCTTTATGATGTTGATGGCAGCTGGTTTCTTGTCGCTACACATGTTTCCTGAGACGGAGACGAGTTCAGCTCCTGTTCCTTGTTCAATGACCCTACAGGCGGCCTCAGTAGCTATAGTGGTCATGTTCATACCCATAGCATCGCCAGTGGAATATGCAAAGCGAAGATACAAACTTCTGCCGTTTGGGTAAGAATCTATTTCTAAAAGTTTACCATGGGATGTGGTTTTGCTTATAGCTTCTTCAATGACATTCATATTGCCATTTACCCATTCTATTACCTCGGCTGCATGTGCCAGGTCTTTAACTCTAAACACGGGGGCTCGGGTCATAGCATCACGGAAAACTTTCGTTCTGATTCCTCCGCTAGTTTCTGTTACAGACATTCCACGAGATATAGATGCTATTAGTGCACCTTCAGTGGTTGCAAGAGGTACAAGGAACCTTCCTGAGGCGTAATCGCCTGAGACGGTTACGGGACCAGCATACCCCAATGGAATCTGTATCGAGCCGATCATATTCTCTACGTTCTTCGATGCTTTTTCTGAATCGAAGCAGTATTTTGATATATTTTCTAGGGATGTGCCGCTGAACTTCTCTGCGGCCGCACGACGTTCATCAACGTCGCTGTGTGAATATCCCCTGAGTTTCAATCCTGTGGGGTCTGCCATGAAGGAGTCTATCGTTTACGCATAAATAAGCATATTTGCGAAATGATTTGATACTAGGTAGTAGTTTCAATTCTTGAAGGACATATTTTATTATGGAAAATAGCCGTAAGATTCTTGATTATAGGAAACTCGATGCGTTTATTGTAAGATTTTTTCCTTTGATCATAATATACTGTTTGATCCTCGTTCTGTTGTTTTTATACAGATGTCCTACACACACGCCTTACGACATAATGTACAACATTTGTTTGGGGTTCACTACAGGGTTTGTCACCTTTGGACTAGTATGTTTGGCATATGTTGGTAAACCTATAGTGAAATTCAGGTACACTCTACTAATCCTAATATTAATTCCAATAATTTTGTCTACTTGCCTTATGTATCTATATGGACCGGAGTTCACTCCGAACATATTCATAAGTCAGTTCTATCTATTCGCGTTCAATGGTGAAATATCATTCTGGACTGTTATTGCTGGATTATACATAATCGAATTAACGATCATTTCTGTGGCGGCAGCGGTATCTTCAGTGATATCAGCTTATTTCAGGACATATTTTTCCAGGTTACTACTAGGACCGATGGATAAAAGGCCTAACAGCAAAATAAAAAAAATTGCGAGCTGGCTCTTTGATATACCTGATATAATCGACGTAGAAGATGTAGTGCTGGAACCTGAAATAGATGATGGGGAATTCAATCCTTACGTTTTTAAACAGATTTTTGTTGATATTTTTATCTCAGGATTGGCTATATGTTCTTTTCTTTTCTTGAGTCCGTATTTTGTTAACGAGATGCCTATCGAAAAGATGCTTATGATGTCAGTCATGTTATCTCTTTTCATGTCTGCACTTGTCATACCCTGGCACATCATAAGGTCTGTTGGGGCAAAGGCAAAATCCCAAGCTCCGAGAGACCTTTACTATTGGAAGGGGATGAAAGGTCGTCTTAGTTCCAGTGGGATAGTGTTATCGTTCTTTGTGTTACTTTTCTTAATGCTGGCATATCTCAGGATGGATCTCGCTAAAGTCGTTATAATTTATGCCAGTTACTTTGTATTTATGACAGTTATTTCGTCTATGTATTCCTTCGTATACGTCAACAGCTTTCATTATCGATTCAAAAAGGGACAGATCGAAAGTTTTAATTTAGAAAAAGAAAAAATGTTGAAGAGGCAAGAGAGCATGCCTCGTAAGCCATTGTAAAGTTTACTTATTGTCCTGTATCCTTCCATCTTTTTTGTGAATTGATATCTTAGCCTTTTTATTATTGGCTTTCAGTTGGTCCGCTTTCTTGACGGCTTCTTCCTTTGTGTTATAATAGCCTATTGCACGGTCTGCTCCGTCGGCCTTGACCTTCCACTTGTTCCTTTCTTTGTCAGGAGTTACTCTATAGGTCTTGGATTTAGGATCGACAGACTTTGCCTTTTTTTCAGTATTATTCGCTGCCATAAGTGTATTAATCAACACGACGGTATTTAACCGTTCAATATTTTTATGTGATTTTTATCATCTCGCATAGGCTGTTAACGTCTTTGGCAACTCTGCCTTTAAGGGCTCCTGTTATCATGAAGTTATCTGTGCCATATTCTGAAGTGCGTACGTCGGTCTTAATTCCGAAACATTCCATACTTTGACAGTAAGCGATGCCAAGTTCCACACAGGCACCTTCGTCTGGTACTCTACCGTCCATGACCATTACAAGGATGTCACAACTTTTCAGTGCTTTAATATCTGAATCGAATATCTCGCTGTATGCTGTTCTTGGATCGTTAATCATCATTTGTTTTACATCGTTTCCCAGTTCTTGCGGTAGAATTACGTCGTAACCACGCATTCTGAGTGCATCAGCAAGTTTTTTGTTATAGTCAAGTTCTGCTTCACAAAAAAGTGGAGCTGCAAGATATATTCTGACGGCCATATTCAATAGAATTACTGATAAGTATGAAAAACATTACTAAGAATTATATTGCCAGCCCCCACTCTCGGTTTCATGAAGGATCTCGCATACGAGGCTATGGAAAAAGCTAAACGACAGAATACTAGCAAAAACCCTGAAGGTGCACTAAAAACTCTGGAGGATTATCTTTTAACGGATCCTGATAACTACAAAGCGAGAACACTTTTATCGAACATCCTTATTTACGATCTTGATAAATTTGATCTCGGTATTTTTCATTTAGAGGTCGTTCTCGAAAGAGATCCTGACAACATGGAAGCTATGAAGGCAAAGGCAACAGCCCTTAGTTCTTTAAAGAAATTTAACAAAAAATCTGATGCGGTATTCAGACGTTTGGTAGTCTTAGATCCATCTGCGGATGTCTTTAACGCTTACGGGAGGTTTCTTAGGCTACAGATGTTGGATTTTAAAAAGTCAGCTGAATTCTATCTCAAGGCGATTAAGCTCGAGCCTAACAACTGTGAATATCACATAAATTATGCATTGGTACTTTTGAACGACCTGAGAGATTATGTTCCTGCTAAGAAAGAGCTTGAGACAATTATCATGTTGGATCCCAGTAATGAAAAAGCTAAGAATAATCTTGCGAAACTTTTGAGAAAACATTTCGACGGTGAAGGGAATTTGAAAAAGGGCTTAGTTCATCAACCAAAAAAATTGAGGCCTGTTAGAGAGTAATACTTAACGTCGTGTAGATAAGATAAGTTCATATCAAACCATTGCTTTGACGGCGATGAGGTAAAATAATGGAACTTAAAGGATCTAAGACGGAAGCCAATCTCAACACCGCGTTTGCGGGCGAGAGCATGGCCAGAAATAAATACACTTACTACGCGTCTCAAGCTAAAAAAGAAGGATACGAGCAGATAGCAGATATCTTTATGGAGACAGCAGAGAACGAGAAAGAACACGCTAAACTTTGGTTCAAAGCACTTAACGATGATGCAGTACCCGATACTGTGACCAACCTTAAAGACGCAGCTGAAGGCGAGAACTACGAGTGGAAAGAAATGTATCCCGAGTTCGCTAAGGTCGCTCGAGAGGAAGGATTCAAACAGATTGCAGTTCTTTTCGAGAAGGTCGGAAACGTAGAGGAACTTCACGAAGGTAGATACCTGGCACTTCTCAAGAACATCGAAGAAGGAGTCGTGTTCAAGAGGGACGAAGCCGTAATGTGGAAATGCCGTAATTGTGGATACGTACACGTGGGCAAAGATGCACCTAAGGTATGTCCCGCATGTAAACACTCCCAGTCGTACTTCGAAGTAAGATCGACGAACTGGTAAGTTACTTTACTAAACCTTTTACCCTTCGGGGTTTATCTCAGTCTGATCGTTTCTAGGTTCTGAGGTGCTTTGGTCTCTATTCCGAACTTTTTGTATATCGAAGATGCTAGGTCAGAACATTTGCGGTCTTCACCGTGACCGATGATAATCTTATCCGGTCGTGGTTCCATCGTGGATATGTACTTCATCAACTGTTTGCGATCAGAGTGTCCCGAGAAACCGTCTATGGTCTCACGATTCATTTTTATCTTTAAGTTGATCGACCGTCCGCGATGGTTCATTGTAATGTCGCTGCGACCTCTTTGTATTGTGCGACCTATGCTGCCTTCGCTCTGATATCCTACGAACAAGAGCCAATTCTTTTCATTGTCGGCCCATTCTCTGAAATATTCTAGTACGGGACCGCCCGACATCATACCGCTGGTAGCTAGTACGATACAGGGGTCAGGCGAATGACAAATCTCCTCACGCATGCTGTGTGTTTCGACCCTATTGAATATAGGTGAAAGGAAAGGGTTCTCATCTTGTTGGAATATCTTGGTTCGTAGTTGTGTGTTCAGATATTCGGGATGTGCCGTATGAATGGCAGTCGCTTCCCATATCATTCCATCAAGATACACTTTCTGCGTTGGTATTTTTCCAGTACGCATTAATTCCTCGATTACCAACATGACCTCTTGAGACCTTCCGACCGCAAAGACCGGAATAAGCACTTTACCGCCACCTTCTGTGGCTTGTTTAAGTAATCTACCCATTTCTTCTGTGGCGTCTCCTCTAGAAGGCTGGCTGTCGTTCCTACCGCCGTATGTTGATTCGATGACCAAAGTTTCCAATCTAGGGAATTTGTTGTTAGCCGGGTTGAACAACCAGGTTTTTTCATATTTTGAGTCGCCACTAAAAGCGACGTTATGAAGTCCATCTCCAATATGGAAATGAGCTATGGAAGATCCAAGAATGTGTCCTGCATTGTACAATGTTAAACGCACATCAGGAGCAATATCCGTCGTCTCGTTGTATTTGAGCGGAATGGTGTGCATAATCTCATTACGCACGTCTTTTGCTTCATAGAGATTTTTCTTTGCCTCTCCGAATCCGAGTTTTACGTTATCCAATTGTAGTAACGCCATCAGGTCACGAGTAGGCGGTGTGCAGTATACTGGTCCGTCATATCCATATTTGAACAAAGCTGGAAGGGTTCCGCAGTGATCAAGATGTGCATGCGTTAACACAACAGCATCTAAATCGCTCAACGGTTGTGCTTCAGGTATCGCAAAATAAGGCGTATCGTCACTACCTGGATCAAGGCCACAGTCGATCAGTATCTTGCTTTCTCTTGTAGTCAAGAGAGTAGCAGATCTACCGACTTGTCTAAAACCACCCATGGCGGTCATACGTACCCACTGTTCGCCCCCTAAAGTAGGACGAGCCAGTTTACGGGCGACACGACGAAGCATCTCATGTCTTTCGTTTTTGTACGTCCTAAGATATCCGCGCACATCGGCAACGGTCTTGGACGGGATAGGAGGAGTTCGAATAACCTTTACATTCCAACCTGTCTCCTTTTTCAGATTAAGAATCAGCGAACCTTCGCTGCCTTTGACTACGTCGGGCTTGATGGCTTCTACTGTAGCTTCTCCGGTTTCATCATTAAAAAATATGTCAAAGATTCCTGCTTCCTCAGGTATCATTTCACGTAATTTTGCTTCTACAATTGCCGGGTCACTAAGTGTCGAGGGATCTGGTCTGATGTCCACTCTTTTGTGGAGGGCCTGAGCTAGATCCCTGGCGGTTTTGTTATCTCCCGATACTTTATCGTATTCTTTCGTATAGACGATAACCATAGGGC
>CAYYMA010000024.1:0-11447 GCA_964472805.1 uncultured Methanomassiliicoccales archaeon
TATCAATAAATATCAGGTTATTAAAGTTATCTTAAAATGTTAATAACAATTAAAATGAATTGAACATACATTTAATAAAATTGAAAAAATGTAAAGGGTTTAAAGTGTTTTGAACTTAATCATTCGTTGCCGTCACCGAGGACACGAGTCCGGGACGACTTCATCTCGTCATCTAACTCGTCATACCTGAACCTTCTTAGATTTGTAGTGAAGGTCGTGTCGGCAGGCAATAATTTCTTAACGCCCTGGATCAACGCACTTCCGAAGCTCATTAGCTGCTTGGTCATGTTGATTCCGAATCTGGTTTTTCCACATACGAGATGTCCGGGGTTCATAATGTCTCGAGGATCAAGAGCTGTCTTCAAATCTCTCATGAAGTCTGCGGTCTCTCCGTCGTGTATGATATCCATGTTCCATGCGAAGAACACACCGAAACCAGTTGTCCTTCCTCCATAGACTCCTGCCCTGTCGCCAAGGTAGAAGTTGAATGAGAACGCTGCCATTCCGAGCATCGACTCGTCGTCCTTAAAGTAATAAGGCATGAATAAAGCTGTGCTACGATCGACTATGACACCGATAACACCTCCAGCCTCCATCTTCATGACTTCGAAACCTTTGTAACATTCGTCAACAAAATTACCCCAGCTCTTGCTAGGTACGATGACTTCAGCGGGTATTTCTCCTACACCGGCTTTTCTTGCTCTGAATTCATAGCATCTTTCTGACCATTCGTGAGCAGCAATCTCACTGTCCAGCTTCTTGGCACCGAACTCTGCGATTATAGCGTCTACTTCCTGCTCTTCTAAATCTAGGAATTTGCTGTCACCCTGTAAAGTGATCAATAGAACATTCTTTACCTGAAGATTGTGAATTCCAGCTTTCCTCTGATTGGCGAAATGCAAATAGTCGGCCCAGGAAATATGGAGTGGTTTGATGCTTGCATGAGCTATAAGTTTCTGGATCGGATCATGCATGTCTTTGAGATTTTCAAATTCATAAGCCATGGGTCTGATTTCTCCCATTGGGTGAATCCTCATGGTGATCGTGGTCATGATACCGAGGGTGCCCTCGGATCCTGCAAAGAACTGGTTAAGATTATAACCGGCCATATATGAACCGATGTGGTCATATCCGGTTTCGATAAGTGTTCCATCAGACAGAACGACCTTCATGTTGAGAATATTGTCTTTAGAAGAACCGTATTTGTAACTGCCTGTTCCCATTCCATCGGTGGATGTCCATGCACCTATAGTCGCCGCGGGGAAACTGGAAGGATACGAACCGATGATGAAACCTTTCTTCATACACTCATCAAGAGCGACTTTCCATGTGCATCCAGCCTGAACTTTTATGTACATTTCTACTGTGTTTATCTCGATGATTTTATTCATCTTAGAATACATATCGACCACTATGCCACCGTTGGTAGGCATACATCCGCCGAGTCCCCATGTTGCATTGCCCCTAGGGGTGATTGCTATCCCATCTTTATGCGCCAGTGCAACGACCTTTGCGACCTGTTCGTCAGTCTCAGGTCTTACAACGACGTCGGGCATATTCTTGAACATGACTCCAGCTTCCTTAGGCAAGGGAGCCAGATCATGACAGTAGAGAATCTTTTCCAAGTCTGAAGTGTTTACATTCTCCTTTCCTAAAATATTCTCAAGTTTAACGATCGTCTCGGCCGTTACTTCGCGTGATAGAATTGCTTGACTGTGTGCTTTCATGTATTGCCTCCACATCCAAAGTGTGTGTAATTGATTATACAATCCGAAGTCTCTGATACATTATAAGGATTACCACTCGCGCCCGCGTACTTAGAGGGGTTCCAGCAGTTCTAATCCCAACGTAGAAATCAGAATTTCCCTTTCGCCCAATCGAACTGAAAATAAATGGGTGTAACAATTACAATCAGATGAACCGAATCCTTTAATGACTGGCGTCAGTCCTAATTTCCTAGCAGTATCTGATATAGTACATTCAGGAACCATTTTTTCCCCTTCAGAGATATAAGCTTGGATTGAGTGCGCCTCTATAGTTAATTTATCAATGTGCCAGTGTATTTTTTTATTATGTGAGATATGACGCTTTATCCTATGTTCGAGGCCGTTCATGGCACTGCCTACATAACAATATTCACCAGCTTTGAATACGATGCGTCCCAACGAACCGATATCCAATTCTTTATCTTCGGTTAGAATAATAAAGAGTGCGTAAGTCCCTTTACGCCTGCTTTGATGCACGGGCGTCATCGTACTCGACCTCTGAACCGGTCTTGATTCTCATTAATATGCTGCTACGGTCCAATTTAGATTCCGTGATAACAGCTATATCTCCGAGTCTACGATCGTAGATCATTATGTCACTGATTGCTTCAATATTCTCATCATATGGTATCTTGGCCCTAAGGCCGTCCATATGAAGAACTATAGGCGATGGCCTCAGACACATATCTAACGGCTGGTAGTTCTCTAAGACCTGTTTTACTTCTGAAGGATATACGAACAACGGATCCTCTGAAACGCTCATCCTTTTTTCGTAAAGTACTTCTTCAGCGATAGAAACGATTTCGTCCAACTTTTTTCTTTCATCGGAGGATCTCATCCTCTCTGATTTTCTACCTACGCCTGTGACCAATGCTTCACAATAATCCTCTATTCCGTCCGGTTTCGGACCACATACTAGTATCAAAGGTATTTTGATGTCTTTCATCATTTCTTTTTTATCCTCGATACATGATTTAAAATTTCCTAAGGAGAAGATCGCTGCATCATATTCGTTGATTATTCCGACCTCTGAAGCAGATATCTGGGATGTTGATTTTCCTCTGCCTCTAGCTAGACCCATGACAATTGTCAAAGCACCTTTTCGTCTTAGAGCTTCGGCTATGTCACATATCGGATGAGGCATGTGATGACGCCCGAGGGTCATACCCACTACGGCTATCTCGGTGCCTGCAAGGGGGACTTCCTTTACTTCTCCGCCTATCTCTTTGCACAGTGCAACGACGACTGCCTTATCCTTACTAGGTATAGACATTGTGACGGTTAGCATTTGAGAACTTCTTATCCTTTGAAGTACCGCACCTCCGACATCCTCGATCAGTTCAAAAAGCTCAGCCGAACGATATACTCCTCCGTCATACATTATGACCTCAAACATCTGCCGAACCTCCCATAGCTATGTGCACATCGGCACCCTCTTTCATGTACTCTGGTAACATTATCTCTTCCGTAGCAAGTACTGTTACAACAGTGCCAGATATGAAAACGTGACGTACTCTTATGCCTTCAGGCATAGATCTCCAAACAGATCCTATGACTTCTTTAAGGGTCTCTTCACCGGATGCTACAACAGTCTCACTGACCTCTTTAAAATTTGCATTTGATACGTTCATATCGAATCGGGTCTGTTGGTCCACACTGTTCCTGCCGTATTTGGTCCACATCTGATTCAATATCTCTGGTGCGTGACGTTCGTCAGTTATCGTAATGTGTACTCCAGAACCTTCCTCTCGAATACTTGCAACATCAGCAATTGTCTTGTTGATAGGTTCGCTTCTTAGTTTAACGGAAAATATGAACAATGGAATCTCTGGCTTTAGCACTAGTTCGGCCTTCTCAACGGCTAAGGCCTCCCCAAGGTCATTCATAATGTCACTGAACAGTGTTTTGTACCCCTCGTTACCGAACGGGTCCGTCCCGCGGACTGTTATATCCATTTGTTACCTCACAAGACTCCTGAACTCAACAAAGCTCCGCCTACCGCTCCGATATACTGAGAATCGGGCGGAACAATCGGCATTTCACCTAATATTTCACCTACTGCTTTTACTAGACCGGTGATGAGCGAAGTTCCACCGACCTGAATGATCGGACGCCTTATGTCTATCTCTTGAAGCTGCTGTTCGTAGACTTGTTCAGCAACAGAGTGACACGCCGCGGCAGCTACGTCCTCGAAGGTCTTTCCATCTCCCAGTTGCGTAACTAGATCTTGAATTCCGAATATTGAACAATATGAGTTCATCTTGGCCTTTCGCCAATCACCTTTATCAGCAAGTGGACCAAGTTCCTCGATGCTTATATCCATCCTTTTTACAACCATCTCTAAGAAACGTCCTGATGCTCCGGCACATATTCCGCCCATTGTAAAATTATCAGGTATACCGTCACGAACGGTTATGGCTTTGTTATCCATACCTCCGATGTCCAGGATCGTAGCTTCTCCCCTCTGCCAGTCAGCAAGCCATACTGCACCCTTTGAATTGACAGTCAGTTCTTCTTGCACCAGTTTAGCATTGTAATGTTTTCCAAGATGATAACGTCCGTAACCTGTAGTCCCAATGGCCTCCAGATCTTTGAAATCAACTCCAGCCTGTTTCAAAGCATCCGTAAGGACCTTATCAGCAGATTTGATTACGTCGCCGGATCCGGTCCACGCCTTTCCAATGATCTTATTGTTCTCCATTACCACGGCTTTGGTCGTACTTGAACCAGAATCTAATCCCGCACTGATACCAGTCTGTCTTTCTCTCGCTAAAAGTTCTTTCTTTGAAACTATGGTTACCAAAGCTTCCATTCTTGTGAGCATCTGGGATGCCTTCAATCTCTCAGTAAACGAATACGTTACGACCGGTAAATCAGTATTATCTTGAATAAATCTTCTAAGCTCGTTTCTGACCAATGCAGCTTCGGCACATCTGAAACAGGTGCATATGAAAACCGCATCTGCATCATATTTACCGTTTATGAGGGATGTTGCTCGAGCAATCATAATCTTAAGTTGATTAGAACGAGGGTTAAATCCGAATCTCTTTACAGCGTCATCCACGTCCGCCGCTCCGACGTCGGGATAAACCATTTTAGCACCAACTGATAAGGCAGCTTTCTCGATCTCATGTTGTACACTACTGTATTCTGTTCCACAGGATAGCTGAGCGATTTTTATAGTCATTTTCCGAGTCCCTCCAAAAATTTCTTAGCGTTTAAAACGAAGTCCTTAGCTTCTTCTTCGGTACCCGGATACACCACATTAAGTTGTGGTATCCCGCGTTTATTTATGAGATATTTTATCATCTCGTTAGAACGCTCACAACCAACACAACCGAAACTGTACGGAGCTTCCCTCATTATTATGGCTGCATCCGCCTCTTCGATCATCGGTCCCCAGAGAGCTAATCTGCCCCTTATACCTGAAGGAACTTCCACACCTGCGTATTTTAATCCAGTAACGACAACATCTAATGTCACGTTCATCGGAGGCATGTCGATCTCCAAATTGTCTATTCTTTCCTGGATTGCGGCCATAGCACTCAGTGGCTCATGACCGAACCTTTCTACAATGTCGAACAATATCAAACTGTTCGGCGGGTCTATGAAAACTTTCATCTTTACTCCTCACAAATATTCTTGAATTCTATAATAGACAACTTGCCTTTTTTCGTAAGAGGAACTATCTCTTCGTTCCTATCAGCACATTCCAAACCATATTGTACGTTGGAAAGTAGATCCCATTCTGCTTCTAGCTGGCTGTATCCAGGTCGGGTACCGTGTTGTGCACGACATCTCCTGGGGTCTCCTGCAGGATATGCCCTACGTTTAGAGAATATCTCGTTACGATATTTCTTACGTACCTCTTCGACGACTTCTCCTACAACATCTTTTGTGCCTTCCAGCAGGCCTCCGTAGCATGTCTCCTTAATCCTGACGTCCTTGTTCATTGCATGAATCGTTCGAACCAGTTGATCTGGCGTAAGCATAGACTTAGGTGAGATCATCAGGAGCCTTGTCTCTCTTTCGTCACTCATATCTTCACCTCTGTAATGTAGATGGACTGCTCGTCATCAGCTTCATTAAGCATTTTATCAAGATCTCCTACAAACTTTCCCACCATATTCGTTCCGTAAGATTCCTCGCCGGTAGGCCCGTAAGATTTACTATCTTCTAACCTAATCCCGATTAGTCCGCGCATTGGACGTACTTGATTCGTTATTCCTATATCTCCGCGTTTAACCTTTTTAAAAAGATCCTGCGGATGGATTGTTTTTCCTCTCTCGTCGTCCCCATAAAAAGTTATCATCTGAGCACCTTCGAAAGAAAACTGGACTTTTAATGATCCTATGGGTTTGTGATCCAATCCTGCGACTTTCTTAAAGAAATCTACTGTAGTTCGGTCCTTCGCAGTTATCTCTATTTTGTATATCTTATCTTTAGGAACAGCAAAGGTTTCAACGGAACCTGCCTTCAATACATCCATTGTACGCTCCGGAGTCTGTTCTACAACAATAGCGTCATCAGAAGTATCGCCTTTCCTCACTTGTTTTATCCCAAGATCTATAAGATAATTTTCTCCATCCTTCTGGGTCATACCTATGGCCAATGTGCGAGGAGGATCCGTTAATACGGTAATAGTATCTCCTTTCTTCGCCATCGATACCAATGCTAGTCCGCGGACCACCTTTCCTGCAGAGCTATGAGATAACACGACTTGTCTCTTATCTTTGTAAATGTATATGCGCCCTGCCCCGAGTCCTTCGTTCCTGACGGTAACAGAACCAGCATCCCTAACGGTGGCCCTTTCTGGTTTGATATCTGAATCTAGATATTCCGAACTTACAATGAAACTACCCGTTGGATCGGCAATGGCCAATTTTTTATCTGAAGCTGCTATCAACACATGTTCGGCGGCTATTGGAGAATCGGGATCCAGTTTGATCATTATGTTGGTGAACACAGAATACCCGTCAACCAATTTGTACGAAAGGTCATTTGTGATTTCCACATTCTCGACGCTTGTCTCGGACATCACAGGCCGGATCTCTATGATTTCTTCGCCTTCACGCATCTCATCCATCAGATGTCTTCCAACGGTTACACGTCCGATACGTCCATCGCCTGCACCGTAGGAGTCCCGATGATCGTTTCTAGCGATCATGATGAATGTCGTATGGTTATCTCCACCTCCCAATGAGAAGAAGCAATCAAATTTACGATAAAGACGGTTGACTGATGATGCTTTTATTTCAGTTGAAAATGCACCGAATGATACTAGTTTCCGGGTAACCCATTTCAATGTCGAACCTTCGATCTTGTCTGATATTGATCTGAATAGGTCCGCATCAGGACCATCTTCGAGATGTAGAGTCATTGTTCCTCTTTCCATAACAAGTTCGAAATCGTTGGTCTTCTTGGTAACCGTGTCCACGGACAGATGTACCGCTATGAGAGAACCTTCGTTGTAAATCTCGCCAGCGATTGCATCCTTAAGTGTCGCTCCGTCCTTCAACGTCTTATCTTTACCATTGATGGATACTTTCATTGTATCCCTCCTCTCGGCAAAATAGACTGAACTTTAGATACGATCTCATCTAGTTTTTCCTGAGGACATGTTATTCCTCTTATTACGCCAGTGATTATGTCCACGATGTATCCTTGGGTGGCTATCTCATCGTCCGGTGGCATCACATGTTCTGTCCTGACACCTATGGCGGCAAAATCTTCAAAATCCACTGGACACTGTGATACTATTATAGCGGGAAGATCCACGTTCCTGAGGATCAATCTCGCTTTGTAAATTATATGTTTACGTACGTTCCCTAAATGAATTACAACAACTTTGAACTGACGTAATCTCTCCACCTCTAACGGGTCCAATCCGAACCGAGACCCCGTGGTCACGTCCGGGGCGTCCGAAGGTACTCCAGAACCTGCGTTCACGACTAAAACGCTAGTATCGATACCTTCTTCCCTGAGTGCATATGTAATTTCGCATACCGGCTTTGTAATGTGTCTCTTTCCAGGACCCATAGCAACTGCTACAACATCCCTTCCACTGTCAGAGATGGTCGCCCTCTGAGCGAGTGCCCCCCCAACTCCAAGACCCATTGCCTCTCTGCATTCTACAAAACTGAGATGACGGCCGATCTGTCGTTTCACTTCATTCACCTGGCTCTTCGTCGTCCCGTAGTTCATCCATTCCGAACCTGTCTATTACAGAATCAGGAGTATCGATTGCCTCTACCTTTCCTTGAGATATGAATGCGACACGATCGCACACATTCTCAACGAAATCCATATCATGACTGACGATGACGAAAGTTTCGCCAAGAGTCTCTCTTGCTCTTATGACCGACTTGGCCACTATGACCTTTGTGATAGGGTCCATTGTACCAGTAGGCTCGTCCAAAATTATTATTCTGGGTTCTTTGATCAGAACTTGTGCAAAAGCGATCCTTTGGGATTCACCGACGGATAATGTTTCTGGATACGAATAAAGAAGCTCTTCCATCTCGTCTTTTTCGAACCCTACGCTAGTAAGAACTTGGATCGCCTTGAACTTTGCCAGTTCGGCAGGCATCCTTGAACCTATACACGTGGTCAAGTTGCTTAGAATATTATCGAAAGGATATAGAGTATATTCCTGGTGTAGGAATCCTATGTATGGGGTGGCACGTCCTTTGCCGCTCATTCCCATTTCAGACATATCTATCCAATCATCTCCGATCCTTACCTTCACGGTGCCTCCAGTGGATGGAGTCATACCAGAAATCATACGAGAAGTAGTCGTCTTACCTGCACCTGACTTTCCAACGAGGCCGAACACTTCACGTTCTTTGATATCAAAAGACATCCCGTCGACAGCTTTAACGACACCTCTAACAACTGAGAAGAAATGTTTCTCAGCGTTTTCTAAACGTATTATCGGCTCTCCAAACTCTCCTGCTTCTTGTCTTTCAAAGGTATATCCTTCCATAAACTTTTCAGTGATTGGTTTAGGATCGCCTTGCATGACAACGTTACCGGCATCGAGCCAAATCGCTTCGTCGGCCATCTTATCGATAGCTTCCGGCCAGTGGGATGCGAACAACATCGCTATCCCTTTTTCTTCAACATATTTTACGAGCCTTTCATGCATCTGTTTAGCTGTGTAAGGATCTAACGTTCCCGTAGGCTCGTCTGCTAGTAAGAACAACGGAGCTCTAGCGATCTGTCTTGCTAGAACAATTCTCTGTTTTTCTCCTCCGGAAAGGTCCCTGGCTATATGCGTCGTCCTATGGGTCATTCCCACAAACTCCAGGATCTCCAGTGCTAAATTCGTTCTGGCCGCACCTTCAGCACGATCTCCAATAGCTTCAAAAAGATTTTCTATTACTGTCTTGTCACCGAACAAAGCAAATGTTCTTTGAAGCATTATGGCGATACGACTTTTCAACTGGCGTTTCAAAGGATTATTTTCTTTGAGTGCCCAGTAATCAATTGTCATCGTATCTGTTTCACATCCACATTTTGTGCATGGAGTGCCTTCGTACGGAAGATCAAGATTTTCACAATCGTTGCATCTGTTGACTTTGTAAAGAACGCGCCCTGAACTAGGTGCGTAGTCTTCACTTCCCCTCAACATCATGATCAGTACACTTTTGCCTGCAGCACTTTTTCCGATAAGTCCGAGTATCTTACCAGTCTGTATTGTGGCACTTACATTATTTAGAACTGTATTATTTCCAAATTTTTTTGAAACGTTCTCTATAATAATGAAGTCGACCGACTTTTTAACCATGAGTATGAAATGTTCAATCCATATAAAAATACACGCGAACTTTAAAACATGTGAATAGAACGTCCAGGTGCTTTAATAGACTTTAATCGAGCAACGGCGTACAAGTTAGAAAAACGCAAATAATCAATTAGTTTATCTATATGGATGATTGATACATCCATATGCTCATTCAGAATCGCAAAGGGGCGGGCGGACCGATCCCTAAATTCAGCGACTATCATGTTTGGAAGTCGTTAGAATGCCTTGATAAAAACAAACCGATCGGGCGGAAAAGACTTTCAGATCTCATAGGCGTAGGAGAAGGTAGCACCAGAACGATACTTGGAATACTCCAGGACCACGGCCTCATAAATATCGATAAGAACGGCGTATCAATCAATAAAAAGGGTACAAGTTGCTATAATTCCATGTACATGGAAATCAAACACATAGACACAGGAAAACTTACGATAGACCAACACGACTGTGTTGTTCGTGTACCCAAACTAGCTAGGAAAGTAAAGTACGGATGTGAAGAACGAGATACTGCAATAAAGGCCGGAGCTACGGGTGCCACCACTTTAATATGCAATAATGGCAAACTAATATTCCCTGGATCCGGATATCTTGTAGATTCCGAACTAAACCAACTACTCTGGTCCAATGTAGGAATACGTAATGAGGACGTTATAATCATCGGTACGGGATCGACCCCGGAAATAGCAGAAGAGGGTGCCGTAATGGCTTCCATATCCCTTATGGGCGGACTACAGTTTGACAGGGAACTTAAAGATATATTAAGTCACAGAAGTACAGGGAACGAATTGATATCCCTTGCTTTTGCTATTCATGACCTGGTAGGCGGTCTTCCCGTTTGCGCTAAGAGTCGTGACAATCTGGGAATAAGAATAGAGAACGGAATGGTCATAGATAATGCATATACTGGCCAAGTTCTGGAAGAGGTTATAAACGTAGGAACTACGATTCGTAAAATTGCGACATCTGGACCGTACAAAGGTATAAAAGTCATCGTGACACCTATAGATTTGGATAATCGTGTTATTGCTGCTATCGGTGTAGTAGACATACGTTCTATGGCTGGAGTAAATAATTTGATTAGATTGAGCAACGATGAAAATGAGTGAATGTAAAATTACAATCAATGCAGGTGCCTGCAAGAGGATAACGACCATTAATGCTGTAGGAGATGACATGGGAATCGTTACTGTAACGCTTGATACCGACTGCGAATACCTCAAAAAAATGGCTTTGTATTTGGAGCCTATAACTTCCTACATTGAGGTCGAGGCCCCTATTAATGCAACGTTTACATACAAACTAGCGACTGAACATCTACCCCATGCCTCCTGCCCTGTGCCCTGCGGTATAATCAAAGCGATAGAGGTCGCCAGCGATATGGGCATTAAAAGAGATGTTTCAATGAAAATTGAATGAAGGAATAATCCTAAAATCGGAGATATATAATGACATTTAAGAATAACGGCCCAGTGAAGCCCCTGGAGATAGTAAAAGGACTCAGAGGCGTAGTACACTGTTTTTATCTTGATAAAGAAGTAGTAGAAAATCTGAAAAAAGAAGAAGCTACAGTAAAGGCCCTCGGCGGAAGTATTGATGTGGAAAACACTGGTTTTATCGAGGCTCTTGAAAGAGAACACGTACTGTGTGTCGTAAAGGATCCAAGATTTAGACCTCCTCCTGAGGCAACCGTGGTTCTGCTGGATTCCGCTGGTTCTTTATTAGGAACCGAAGTATTCCCATTCACCTCAAAACAATATGAAGGTCGCGATGACGCCATCTGGCTCTCTGAAAGTTTTGTTGTTTTTCCTAAGATTGAAGGTGTAGGGAATCAAAAGTTTATTCTTCCTCCTGTATCGTTTCCAGAACTTAACGAG
>CAYYMA010000025.1:0-11380 GCA_964472805.1 uncultured Methanomassiliicoccales archaeon
CATTAAGAAGGACCATGGAAAAATATTCCAGGATCTGTCGTTTCATTCTTTCATGTAACTATTCATCCAAAATAATAGATCCGATCCAATCAAGATGTGCCATTTTCCGTTTTAGACCTCTTACTAAAGAAGACGTGGAAGAATATCTTGAAATGATTATCGTAAAAGAAAACGTCAAGATTGATGAAGATGCTCTACAAGGACTAGTACACGTAGCACGCGGAGATATGCGAAGAGCCGTTAACTCATTGCAGGTAGCTGCATCCCTAGGAAAACAGATAGATCTTGATACGATCTATCAGACTACTGGTCTAGCCAATCCAGATCTTGTGAAAAAAATACTTGAGACGGCACTTGATGGAAACTTTGTGCTTGCACGGGATATGTTGGACGATACGATGATCGAATTCGGTCTTTCAGGTCAAGATATAATACGCCAGATTCATTCGTCGTTCTTTGACCTGAGTATCTCTGATTCAGAAAAAGTCCGTCTGGTAGACAAGACAGGAGAAATAGAATTCCGTATCGTCGAAGGTAGCAACGAACGCATCCAATTGGAAGCGTTGCTAGCGTACCTTGTGATGATCGGCGGATCAAAGAGATAATCGATTTAATAACGATTGTCGAATATACGACTGGTCTTCTTCTCACTTCGTGGTAGATCCCCTACGTGTACAGCCTTAGGATTTATCGTAGCACCGACCTTGGATTTGAAACAGTTCTGAACTTCTTTCTCTAAATTTTCACGTTTGGAATCGGGTACTTTTGTTTCAAAATATAACGTAAGAAGATCTTTTCCATCGAGATGATCAATCATCACCTGATATTCAGATTCAGGTCCATCGACCTCGGCTAGAACTTCCTCGAACTGAGCAGGGAACATGTTGACCCCTTTTACTTTCACCATGTCGTCGGTACGTCCAGTTATGATATCTACACGCGGGAATCGAGAACCGCACGTGCATTTACCTGGCATTATACGTGTTAAATCGTGAGTTCTGTATCTTATCAACGGAGCCCCTTCTTTCTGAAGAGTAGTAATTACTAATTCCCCTTCCTCTCCGTCCGGAAGTACTTTTCCAGTCTTCGGGTCGATTATCTCAAAATAAATGTAATCGTCCCATAAATGTATCCCATTAGAATAATCACAACTGATACCGATACCTGGACCGTATATCTCAGTAAGTCCGTAAATATCGTAAAGCTCGACGCCTAGGTCAGAAGCGATACGGTTACGCATTTTGTCCCCCCATCTTTCAGAACCGATTATACCTTTTTTCAGAGCAAGTTTATCTCCTACTCCGCGTTTTTTTATCTCTTCCGAAAGCAATAGAGCGTACGACGATGTAGAACACAGTACAGTGGTCTTAAAATCAATCATAAACTGTATCTGTTTGTCTGTGTTTCCAGGACCCATTGGAAGGGTCATAGCACCAATTCTTTCAGAACCACATTGGAATCCTATCCCAGCGGTCCAAAGGCCATAACCTGGTGTGACCTGGATACAGTCCTCATCGGTAATGCCAGCCATCCTGTAACAACGTTCGAACATAATGGCCCAGTCGTCTATATCCTTACGAGTGTACGGTATGATTACTGGAGTTCCTGTGGTCCCTGATGACGAATGAATCCGTACAATGTCTTTGTTCGGTACAGCAGCAAGTCCCAATGGATACACATCGCGTAGATCGCACTTGTCTGTGAATGGAAGATCTTCAAAGGTTTTTTGATCGATGACTTTAGATGGATCCACTTTAGCATACTTCTTGCCGTAAAAAGGGCTGTCCTGTTTTATGGTCAAAAGTCTACGCTTGATCGTTTCCAGCTGATACTCGTTCATTTTCATGGTGCTTAATCATGACGAACAGTGAACATGAATATAATATTAATGATTGTTTTAGTAATATGATGTATACTATTATACATTAAAGTGATTTGTATTCGTCCGCCGTAAGAAGTCCCTCTATCTCTGTATCGTCAAGCTCTATTTCTGCAAGCCATCCTTTATCATAAGGTGAAGAATTCATAAGTGATGGTTCGCCCTCAAGCTCAAGATTAATTTTCAATACTATACCCGTAACCGGAGAGATCGTTGGTGCAATAGATTTGAAACTCTCTATGGCACCTATTTCATCATTTTTAGAAATGTGTCTTCCTACAACGGGAGGTTGAACATAGATGACCTCACCGAGATCGTCCTGAGCTCTATCAGATATTCCTATCTTTGCTTTAGTGCCCTTGACCTCGACCCAGACGCCGTCCTTTGTGTAATAAAGCCCTTCTTTAACTGCAGTCATTGATTGGCGAATACATCGGATGCTAAAATGGCTTTCGCCTCTTCACTACCTCTTGCAGATGCCTTAGATAACCAAGATCTGGCGTTACGTGTGCTCTTTATCATACCTTCTCCAGTTAATGACATTTTACCAAGCTGGCACATAGCATCCTCTGAAGATAGTTCGGCTGCTTTAAGTAATAATTTAGCGGCCGCGTCAGGATTTTTTTCAATGCCTTTACCCTCAAGTTGTAACATACCTAGACGGTATCCGGCTTTGGTATAACCTTCAGATAAACATTTACTATATATTTCTGCAGATTTTTTATAATCGATATCAATACCTCTTCCAAGCTCGTATATCACACCTAAACGATAATGTGCCAGTATAGAGCCGTTCTCAGCAGCACGTTTATACCAATATCTTGCCTTTTCCCAATTCTGTTCAGTCCCGCGCCCATCAGAATACATATCCGCAACATTGAACATTGCCCGAGAATATCCGAGATCTGCTGATCTTTTATACAAATCAAATCCTTTTTTGAGGTCACAGGTTGCACCTTCACCGTGAACCGTCATGTAACCAAGATTGCACATCGCTTCTGCGTTACCCTGTTCTATGGCCGCACGAAACCATCTAGCGGCTTCGATACGATCTTTTACAACACCGTCACCTGTGAAAAACAAATAACCCATAGCAGTTTGGGCATTAGGGTCTCCGGCGTTAGCAGCTTCCAACTGTTCTTTGAAGCCCAAAAGATCACCGATATTTTCCAATAGACCTTCTAACGTGAACTTCAGGATGGTCCATATACTGACCTAGATAATAGAAAGCTGAAAGATATCCTCCTGCAGCAGCCATAGTGTAATACTTTATGGAATCGATCTCACTCTCAGCTAGCCCTCCTCCAGTATCATATAACCGGGCGAGCATGAACTGTGCATCGGTAGAGCCAGCGTCTGCAGCACGAGCAAGCAGTTCCAATGACTTTCGCATGTGACGTTTTACATACATACCATCACGATACATTAAAGAAAGGAAGAACATCGCTTCCGGCCTACCTAGATCTGCCGATTTCTGAAAATGTATAAACGCGTTTTCAAAATCCCCTTCATCAAAAAAGTTATTTGCTATAAGAAAGGCAGAATACCTCAATTTTCTTTCCTTGGCCGAGTCCGTCTCATTAAGCCCTTGCATTCTTTCTTCATAGGTGTCCTTTTTCTCACCTTTTAAATTTTTATTGATCTGATTTAAAGAAAAAGAACATCCCTCGTGACCTCTCTCTGAACCATACTTATACCATCTTGCAGCCTCGACCTCATTGTGTATTATTCCATCGAGTCCAAATTCATAAAGAAGGCCGATCTCCATGAACATATCACCATTACCTGATATGGCCGTACTGGAGAACCAAAGTTCAGCCTCGGTGCGACTCTTATCGGTGCCAAGACCGCGTCTGTACATATAACCAAGATAGAACTGTGCCATAGGCACGCCCTGTTTAGCAGAAGCAGCCATATGTTGAAAAGCTTTTTTGTAATCTCTTGTGGTCAGAACACCATGAACGTATTCTAAAGCAAGAGTTAGTTGTGCCTCTGGATTGCCCATGATTGCAGCATTACGAAGGTGCTTCAACGATTGATAAATATCTTGATCGAAGATATCGCCTTCGCGGTACATCTTAGCGATTTCCCATTGGGCCCTAGTACATCCAGCCTCAACCGCTCGAACGTACCATTTAACTGCCTGTTCAAGGTCATATTCTAGCCCTTTACCATGGTGATACATATATGCAACACCGAGACATGCATAAGCGTTTCCGTCCTCTGCATCTTTGATAATTGGGTCTTTCACATTTACACAACCACTTATATAATAAGATAATTTTCCATATAATATATTATTAATTGAAATATTCCTTCATGAACGCAATTGTTCGAGTAACAATGTTGCATCCGGATCCCCTTGTTTGGCTGCTAATTTTAAGTACTTTTTAGCAAGCGAAATATTCTTCTTTAAATGTACACCTTCGAAGTACAATTTTCCGAGATAATATTGACCATCAGGGAATCCTGCTTTAGCAACCTCTTTGATCATATCGAGTCCTGCTTTTACATCGGATTCTATGCCAGCTCCTGCAATCGTCATCATACCATAGAACGCTTTTGCGGCCGGGTGTCCCTGTTCCGCCGCAGCATTAAACCACATGGCAGCCTGTTTTTCGTCTTTAGGAATTGCTCTGCCCTCATGGCAAAAACATGCGAAGGCATACTGTGAGTTCGGTTCTCCCGCTTCAGCAGCATCTCTGAAAAGCTCTGCGGCCTTCTCGTCGTCCTTCTCAAAATACGAACCGTTCCCATACATACATGCTAAACAGTATTCTGCAGTAGCGTTGTGAAGATCCGTAGCTTTTTGGAACCATTTTGCAGCATCGGCAAGATCTTGTTCTAAAACCTCGCCTTCGAACTTTAAGTTAGCATAATCTAACATAGCCTGGGAATGACCCAGTTCGCACGCCTGAGTTAATAAAATAGTGGCTTTATGTAAATCCCTTGGAACACCTTGACCGTAAGCGTACAAAATTCCAAGCTGATAAATTGAATCTTTTTCACCCTGATCTGCGGCTTTGGCGAAAAGTGTTGCTGCCTTTTTGAAGTCTGGTCGTCGCATTGTTGTGCATATAACGGCAAGATCGTGTTGTGCTTCAGAATGACCTGCTGCAGCCGATGCTTCATACCATTTAAGTGCGTTTTTAAGATCTGGCTTAAACCCATTTATTCCTTGATAATAAGCATCAGCTAGATGGAACATGGCATCAGCGTTACCTAATTCAGCAGAAGACATAAGCCAGAACTTTGCTTTTTCACAATCCTTAGGGATCCCTTTTCCCATTAGGTACATGAATCCTATAATGTTCTGAGCCTTTGCTTCCCCTTTATCTGCGTTAACTGTGTACCATCTGACTGCCTCAGCGTGATCTTTTTTGACGTATTTCATTCCGTTGTCATAAATATCAAAAAGTTCTGCACAAGCCTTGGTATCGCACTGTATACCTTTGAATTTCAATCTTATTAAAGAGTCTGTATCTTTCTCACTGTTCTTGATCTCGTTTAGAGTACGGATTGCGTCCTTGTTACCTGAAGCGGCAGATACAGACATGAGCTCTATAGCCTTAGCACGGTCCTCATTTACAACTGTGCCAGTAAATAGAAAAAGCGAATATAGATAATTTGCATCTGAATTGCCATTAACGGATAATTCCTGAAACATTGAGCAGGCCTTTTTTAGATCATATTCCCTGCTATCAACATCCATGTATAATCGAGATATAGTTTCAGCTGAATAACGGTCCGTAGCCTGTTCTGCCATAACAGGCCGATTATTCACTTTATCTTTATCACTTTCGTCGTTCTATATGGTTAATCTGGGACTTTTGTATAAGTAAATAATATATTAGCAACCGTCTTCTACATTCAATATGAGCAATATCCGATCAAGCCACGATAGCGGCTCCGAGGAATCCCTAGAGTGGGCGAAGGCTGTGCTCAGAGGTAGATCGGAAAAGGATTATGCTTACGCTTATTCGGTTGTTCTTAAAGCCGCAAAGACCGGATCAGGAGATGGAAAATTCTGTTTAGGATTGATGTATGCAAGAGGTCAGGGCATCAATAAAGATCTGGCCGCTGCTGCAGATTGGTTCTCTCGTGCTGCCGATTGCGGTAATCGCAGTGCCATGTACTATCTAGGTAAGATGTATTTTCGCGGAATCGGAGTAAAAAAGAACATATCGAAGGCCGCAGATCTTTTTAAAGTTCCTGCAGAGGATGGGGATCCAAGAGCCCAATATTCACTGGGTCTTATCTATTTCGAAGGGGATACCATTCCTAGAAACCTCAAAGAAGCTGCCAAATGGGTCAACAAGGCGGCAGAACGTGGACATGCGGATGCACAATTCGTTCTTGGGCAGTTTTATAAAACGGGCTGCGGCTTTGAAAAAGATGTTGATAACGCAGTAGATTGGTTGGTCTCGGCTGCAATGAACGGCAACAAAGGTGCCCAGATACTTTTAGGAAATATGTACACCACTGGAGACGGCGTAACAGTAGACCGCGAAGAAGCGGACCGCTGGTACGATATGTCCGAGGATAGATGACATCACTTAAGTCCTATTATTTTTCCGTCCATCGTAATATCCATATGAGTAGCTGCGGGAATCGATGGTAAACCAGGCATGAGTGACATCGCACCACATATAGGTACAACGAATCCAGCACCGGCCGATATGTGCACCTCGCGAACGTTTAAGTCCCACCCTTTTGGTGCACCTTTTATTTTATAATTGTCTGTAAGGGACGCCTGGGTCTTTGCTATACATACCGGAAGTTTTCCAAAACCTCTTTTCTCAAGGTCCGCAATCGTCTTTTCAGCTGCAGCAGAATAAGATACGCTTCCAGCACCGTAAATCTTTGTGGCTATAGTTTCTATCTTCTTCTTTAGTAAATCATCTTCTTCATAAAGGAATCTAAAATCTTTGGATTTAGAACATTCTTCCGTCACTGCATCGGCGAGTTCTACTGCTCCTTCACCGCCCTTCATAAAAGCTTCTGATACTACGCTCTTCACTCCGAGTTCTTTACATCTGGAACTTATGACGTCTATTTCTTCATTAGAATCAGATTTAAATTTATTTATGCATACTACGGAAGGAATACCATAGAGTTTCATGTTCTCTACGTGTTTATCTAGATTGACAAGACCTTTCTTTAAATTATCTAAAGTCATCGTTTCCTCATCCTTAAGATCAGCTCCGCCGTGCATCATAAGTGCACGAATTGATGCTACGATAACTACACAATCAGGAGATATACCAGACTGTCTGCATACGATGTCCATGAATTTTTCGCCACCTAAATCTGATGCGAACCCTGCCTCGGTCACAACGTAATCACTAAGTTTTAACGCAGATTTGGTAGCCATGAGGCTGTTAGCGCCATGGGCGATATTGGCAAACGGAAAACCATGTATGAAAACTGGATTCCCTTCTAAGGTCTGAACAAGATTAGGACACATCGCATCCTTAAGTAGGACCATCATTCCTCCAACACATTCTAGTTCACCTGCTGTTACCATATCTCCATCTAAGTTGTAAGCTACGACTATATTCTCCAATCTTGAACGTAGATCCTCATACCCTGTTGAAAGTGCCAGTATTGCAGATATTTCTGAAGCGGACGTTATTAAAAACCCACTTTCGTGAGGTATTCCTCCTAAAGTGCGTCCCCCTAGCCCCAAAACAATATTCCTAAGATCTCTGGAATTCATATCCATAGCTTTCTTAAGCATGACTCGAGTGGGATCAATGTTCAACTCATTACCTTTCACAAGGTGGTTCTCAACAATAGCAGAAAGAAGATTATGAGCTGCTGAGACTGCGTGAATATCGCCTGTAAAATGCAGATTGATGTTCCACATCGGATAGACTTGGGACAAACCTCCGCCGGTGGCCCCACCTTTGATACCGAACACCGGACCCAGCGATGGTTCTCTTAGAGTGCCTATGACCTTCTTTCCAATTTTACCAAGTCCTTGAATGAGTCCTATGGTCGTAACCGTCTTTCCCTCCCCGGCAGGTGTAGGAGTTACTGCAGTGACCATGATCAACTTACCATCCTTGTTATTGTCAAATCGTTTCAGAACATCCAGAGGTATTTTAGCCATATGTTTGCCATAAGGAAGAATATCATCTTGACTAAGACCGATCATCGAAGCTATTTCAGTTATCGGTTTTGCTTCGATCTCATAGGCTATCTCAATGTCGGTTTTCATGGTAATAGATTCAAACTGACTCGAACGTTAATAATAATGTGTGTATAGTTGTCCTTGTACAGTGAATTTAAGTACCGTGTTCATTGATTGAGGATGTAAGATATACGCAGGTGACATCATGGAAAAAAGCATATACGAGATTAACAAGGAAATCGCAAGGAAAATGGCAGGCGGCGTAATTATGGACGTCACTTCACCAGAACAGGCAGCCATAGCAGAAGATGCAGGTGCCTGTGCGGTCATGGCGTTAGAACGTATTCCTGCAGACATACGTGCAGAAGGTGGCGTTTCAAGAATGAGCGACCCCAAGATGATAAAATCTATTCAAAATGCTGTTTCGATACCAGTTATGGCAAAATGTCGTATCGGTCACTTTGTTGAAGCTCAAGTTCTTGAATCTATTGAAATAGATTTCATAGACGAGAGCGAAGTTCTATCACCTGCAGATGAAATTTACCACATTGATAAAACCGTTTTCAATAAACCGTTCGTCTGTGGTGCCAGAGATCTAGGAGAAGCATTAAGAAGGATATCTGAGGGAGCAGCCATGATCCGCACTAAAGGTGAAGCTGGTACAGGCGACATAGTTCAAGCCGTCAGTCACATGCGCGAAATCAGTTCCGATATACGTTATGTTAAATCACTGAGAAGCGAAGAAATATACGAAACCGCCAAGATATATCAGGTTCCAGTAGACCTTATGAAATACGTACACAGTAACGGAAAGCTTCCGGTCGTAAACTTTGCCGCAGGCGGAATAGCTACACCTGCTGATGCAGCACTAATGATGCAATTAGGTTCCGACGGAGTTTTCGTAGGTTCAGGAATATTCAGATCCGGAGACCCTGCAAAACGTGCCTCAGCAATAGTCAAAGCGGTTGCGAACTACGATAAACCGAACATCATAGCAGAAGTGTCGTACGATATCGGAGATGCGATGGTGGGCATAAGCAAGGAAGAACTCACAGCACGCGGGGTCATGATGGCTGAACGTGGTCAATGATTTATTCGTTCATAGTACTGCGTGTAAATCATAATATCCGCATAATTAAAAGATATGTTAGAATATCGCAGTTAGGAAAAACTGAATAATGACAAATGCGTTACGTGTTCAAATGAAGGGATATCTACTGTATATTTTTGACCTTGACGGTACACTCGTCGATTCGGCCAACGGACTAATCAACTGTTATAGACGGGCTCTTGATAAACTGGATTTAGAATATGATGCTGACGATATTATCAACTTCACTATGGAGCCGCTTTACGCAACGTACAGTAGATTCAAAGGTCCAAAGGCTGAATTCGAAACTTTCGAGAACGCAATGTTCAAAGAGTATCGAACTTCGCTTAACTCTAACAGCATACCATACTCGGACACGCGTTACACCCTACAGAGGATTGCTGATGATGGCTTACCAATGTGTATAGCCACGCGAAGCACTTGTAAAAGAGCGAACGAAGTCCTCAGGATACATGACCTGATACAATATTTCGATCACGTTATCGGACACGAGAACGTGACTAAACAAAAACCAGATCCGGAATGTCTTGAGATATGCACTTCGTTTTACAACATAGAAAAAAAAGATATATTGTTCGTCGGAGATGGAGAAACGGACATGATGGCAGCAAAAGCGTTCGGTATCGATGGTGCCTTTATAGATCGCGACGGAACGAACGATTGTGATTGCACATATAAGATCAAAAGTCTGAGGGAGCTGTTTTGAGCTTCGGAACATACATATTTGCATTCAATAACACACTTTTTGACACTCGTAAAGGATATGAAGCTAGTTACAAAAAAGCGTTCGATGCGTTTGATATGACTTATGAATCTTCAAAATATTATCAATATTTTGAAACCCCGTTATATCGTATATTCGAATCTAATTTCCCTGGATGTCCATGTAAATATCGAGAATTTGTGGCCGAATTCTTTAAAGAAGCAGATATCAGAGTGGTTGATACTGCTGTACCATATTTTGATACGATAGATTCTATCAAGAAATTATTGGATCTCGGAAAGGATATTGCAATAGTATCTGGCTCTCCGGAAACTTATATTAAAAATATATTAAATAATAACGACATGAACGATTTATTCAAAGGTATAGTCGGATTTGAACAATCTATGATTCAAAAACCTGACCCTTATTCGATAAACGTTTGTATCAGGGAACTTGGTGCTGATCCCAAAGATTGCGTTTATATAGGTGGAAATCTGAACGATATGGTAGCGGCTGAATGTGCAGGCGTCGAAAAAATATTTGTGGATCGAACAGACAACGGTAAAAATATTGAGATAGGCAGAGTTATTCCAGATTTGACTGGACTACCGTTATAAGTTCCTCGTAGACATATATAATAATCTAAACAGGCCTCGAGATTTATGGCTGAAGCCGGAGTCCGTTCTGAGAAACTATTGCTATTTGTTGTGGCCTTAGCTATCTTTATAGACGGTATGGATGGCAGTATCGTAAACATTGCTCTACCTACTATCGCTTTAAGCCTCGGAACAGATACAGCTTCTGCATCTTGGGTCACCGTAGCATATTTCATGGTACTGGCCGGACTTATATTGATGTTCGGACGCATCGCAGACATGGGTGCGGTTCGTAAAGTTTTCATCTACGGATTTAGTATTTTTACAATAGCATCTTTATTTTGTGGAATTTCGGATTCGTTAATAATGCTACTTATTTCCAGAATTGTACAAGGTGTTGGTGCGGCCATGTTGGCCGCCGCAAGTCCGATGCTTTGTGTAAAATACATATCACACAAGAAATTAGGATTATCTCTAAGTATGATAACACTTGGAAGCGCCGTAGGTTATTCCTTAGGGCCTCCCCTAGGCGGAATATTAACTGATTTTCTGTCATGGCATTGGATATTTTTGATAAACATACCGATAGGAATCATCGCCATATTCCTGGCACTTTATGCTGTACCAAAAGACGGGGCGATAGAAAAAAGACCTATTGACCTTCCGGGTGCGGCGTTATTGTTCGTTGCAATAGCATCAGGTATATTAGCACTAGAAGTTAGCGGAAATCCAGAAAATACAAGCTATGCCATCATCGCTGCATTCACTTGTTTAGCATTATTGACTATTTTCATTCTACATGAACTAAAATGTAAGCTACCAATGATTGATCTACGTATCTTCAAATCTTGGAATTTTAATTCAACGTTCGTGTCGTATCTTTTAATGAATATGACATACATGGGAATTTTTTATCTATTACCATTCTACATGAGCCTGTGTCTAGGATTCA
>CAYYMA010000026.1:0-5279 GCA_964472805.1 uncultured Methanomassiliicoccales archaeon
TAGCGTGAACATAACAGTCGAAATCTTCGAAAGGAATGGTCATCCCTATTGTGAAAATGTCTTCGGGTTCAGCTTCAACAGCCACGGACAAAGTTCGGTGATTATCGTTAACAGAAATTTTAACGATAAGTACGCCGAACTGTTTTACCCATAGGCATTTGATGTTTGTCGCCTGAACACGACGTGGAACTTTTCCAGATATTACGTCAATATGCGTAATACGGACACGTTCACCACTATCTAAAAAGAATTCATCATCCTTTTCGACGACTTCGTTAGCTTTGAGTATTGTCTCGGTAACGGTCGTAACGTCACCGTCGCTGAATATTACTTTGATAGGAACGTCTTCAGGGAGACGTATGGTTGTTGTTGATATCGTTCCGCAATCGTTGCATTTGAACGTACCGGAAACAGTTGTTCTTCCGAACCTACCTTTCAGTATCTCGTGCTCCGTGAAATCGCGGCACTTAGCGCATTCAAAAATTATCTCTTCAGGGAGTTCTTCGTCATTCATGATCTTCACATACGGGTCATAAACGGAAAACCATGTCCCGGTATGACCACGTCCGCGTATCTCTTTATCATTTTAATACTTTGTAAGGCTAAATCTTCATCATAATTGGTTGATGGAGGAGACATACGTCTAAAGTTGTTCTCTGTAGGTATCGCGTCACCTGCAACAACATACTTACGTTCGGCCTCAACAAATACGCTCATCGAGCCTTTTGTATGCCCAGGAGTGTACACTAAACGTATACCTGGCATTAATTGGAACTCCTTTTCATTTATCACCGTAGCACCAGGAACTTCCATGTCCTCACCCTCGTGTACGTATACAGTGGCGTTAGGGAACATACTCAGATTCTCCATGTGATCCTGATGCACATGTGTCAGAACGACGAAACCAACCTCTTTAGGATAAATGCCTATCTGCATGAAAGATTTCTTGATGATTGGTTTAAGAAAGATCGTACTAGGGTCTACCACAATAATTCCGTTGTCGGTCTTTATGAGCGTACAGGTAGCATCTGCCTTTGTAACGATGCCGTCATCATTTTTTTTCAGATTGCCTACCGCCAAAAGATCCAGTTTGATCATAGACGGCTATTCGTAATTAATGATAAACACTTTCCGTTTGTTTTATTATGAACTTTGATCATGCGTATACATGGAATATGACCCAGACATTTCTGTACACGAGGATTGCAACGTGTATCCTCCATCCGAGGACAGCCTATTTCTGATTGAATGTCTTGAAATAGTTCCTAACGAGTCCGTCCTAGAGATAGGGTGTGGCTCTGGTATCGTTTCTCTACACTGCGCAAATGCGGGAGCACAGGTTACTGCAGGAGATGTTAATATCGCAGCAGTAGAACTTACAAGAAAGAACGCTAAAGCGAACGACCTGGATGTAAAAGTCGTTCTAACGGATGTGTATGATTCTATATCTGGCACATTCGATACTATAATTTTCAACCTGCCTTATCTGCCCGTTAATGAGGATATCCCTCTTGCTGAGGCTTGGTCCGGCGGAGAGGACGGACTAGGTCCGTTGCCAAGGTTACTTGAGGGTGCCCCGGAACACGGTAACGAAGGATGGAGGGTCGTGATCGTAGTTTCATCACTTATGAACCTTAAAGCATTAGAATCCCTACTTCTACCGTATAACGTAAAAATTCTTGGAGAGCTCCCGCTGTTCTTTGAGAAACTTAGAGTATTACAAATCTCAGCCGATCAACTTTGATATTTCTTCTTCAAGTATATCGTTGGCTTCTTTACCATCGACTTTGCCTCTAAGTGCACCCATTACTGGACCCATCAGAGGTCCTATAGCATCCATACCTTTGCTACGGACAAAATCTTCACGCTCCTTGACTATAGATGCAATGATTTTGACCGCTTCAGACTTGTCGACGGACTGGAGTCCAAGCTTTGCTGCTGCTTTTGAAGGTTCGGTGCCTTTGGACACTTCCCGTATTATATCTGGAAGCGCTTCTTTGGCAAATTTATTATGCACCAGCATATCGAATATCTTGATCATAAGATCTTCGGATATCTCGCTTGTTACGACACCTTCACGCTCTAACTCGCTGTATGTATTCGTTAAAGTTGTAGCTACTACCGAAGAAAGAGAACGGTAAGTGCCAGCAAGTTTGACAAAAAGATCGTCTGTGCTCTCTCTGATTAACTGGTGTGCCTGTTGTGCGTTGATACCGTACTGTTCGACCAGTCTTTTTTCTATCTCCTCGGGGAACTCTGGCATGGACCTACGAATTTCTGCAAGTTTCTCTTCGGTGATATGAGTGGGAGGCACATCAGTCTCAGGATACATTCTGGCCGCTCCAGGCAGAGGTCTCGAATATCTTGAAGTTCCGTCTGGCAAAGGATCTCTAGTTTCTTCTGGAACCCCTTTAAGAGCTTCGTTGGCACGTTCTACTGTTGCTATTAATGCGGAACGCGCCGTGTCCTCTGGTGCTGCACATATCACAAATGCATCCTTTTCGTCTACGATATTAAGATAGGATCTCAATGAATCGACGTATTCTTGTTCTATACCGTAATTCGGAAGCTCATCTGAATGAAATATTCCTTTGACGCCGTGAGTTCTGGCACGTTGTGCCATTTCTGATCCCAACCTCAACTTTCCGGAATCGCCGTTCATCACACCTGCGAAACCTGGAAGCTTTACTGCTAAGACCACACCTTTACTTTTTAGAGCACTGGATATTATCTTTGATGAACAGTCTTTGAAGACCTTCGTAACGTCTATTACTTCTGAAGATGCAGGCTCCGTTTTTCTTTCGTTGAGTATTTCTTTAACAACGAGAAGCATTTTTTGCCTGCTGACCTCTGTTCTAACGAATTCAGGTAGCATTTTCAGATCTTGGACTCCTTTGATCTCTATGCGTGCACCTCCAGGAATCGAAATATTAAGATCTTCGCGTATCGTTCCGATACCACGTTTGACCTTCTTGGTGGCACGGAACAGTGAACCTAAACGCAACGCGACCTCCATGACCTCCTCGGGAGTCCTCATATCGGGACCTGTTGCAACTTCTATCAATGGGAATCCAAGACGATCGAGTCTGTATGTGACCTCGTTACCTTTCGTTTCGATCTTGCGTGCTGCATCCTCTTCCAAACATACGGATAAAATGGATATTTTTTTGCCGTTGACCTCTATTTCCCCTCCAGTGGATACCAGAGCAGTTCTTTGGAATCCACCCGTATTAGAACCGTCAACAACGATCTTTCTCATGAAATGTATCTCGTCAATCATATCCGCATTCAACATGGTTGAGAACGTAAGAGCAGCATCCATAGCATCAGCATTGACATCCTGAGGAGGCTCTTCATCAAGATCGACAAGACATGAAGATTCACAACACTGGTATCTGAAACTCATATGTCTTTGATATTGTGCCAGTGCAGCACGGTCTATGACACCAAGCTCACTAGCAGTAGGCCTAAGTTTTCGATAATAATTACCAAATCCCTCGTCGTGGAGTGTCGTATCACAAGAACAGAACAATTTCTTTGTATCCAATTGTTGATGGATCTCGATACCGCACATCATCTCGTAATCTTTCATTAATTCAACCTCCTTTTTCCAGTCTCGCCAGCTAACGGGGACATCATCATCTCCACCGCTTCTTCTTTACTGTTGGAATTGGCAAGTGTCCACATAAGCTTCACATAGGCGGTCTCAGGAAGCATGTCTCCTACCGATATCGCTCCAGCGGCAAGCATACCGCGGCCGTTGTTGTACACATTAAGATTAGTTGTTCCACCTAGACATTGAGAGGTTATCACTACTATCGTTCCAGAGTCGCATGCCTTTTTGATTAAAGGAATCATGTTCTCGTTTACATGACCCAGCCCTGATCCTGCAATTACCACACCTTTGCTCTTCAGAATAATATCCTTAAAAATTTCAGGATCCATTCCAGGGAAAGATTGGAAAAGAACGCATCTTTTTTCCATATTGGTTCTAACCTCTATTTTTTCATCAGAAACGGGACAACCTTCGGTCATGAAGTCAATCTTTCCATCAATATCCATATGTGCCACGATTGGAGCATTTATGCTATGGAACGCATCGCGGCGGGACGTGTGCATTTTTCTAACACGGGTGCCACAGTGCACCGCAAAAGAATCATCACCTAGGGTATCGTGCATTAACACGAACACGCCTGCTCTATTACCATCGACACAGAATCTGGCACATGCCGTAAGATTGCCTATGGCGTCGGTAGAAGGACGGTCTGAGGATCTCTGAGCCCCTACGAGGACCACAGGTTTGGAAACTTTGCTGAGCATGAACGATAAAGCCGCAGAGGTGTATCCCATAGTGTCCGTACCATGAGGAATTATTATGCCGTCCGCTCCTTTGTTTATCTCTTCTTCTACAACAGAAGCCAATTCCTGCCAGTGTTCTACGTTCATGTTCTCTGAAAATATAGAGAAGAGTACACGTGCCTCTATATTGGCTATATCCCTTAGCTCTGGCACAGCGTTAACAAGTTCTGAAGTAGACAAAGCTGGCTTGACTAATCCGGTCTTGTAGTCAACATATGATGCTATGGTACCGCCAGTTCCTATCAAAACCAGTTTTTTCAACCCTTTCTTAGGCGGACTTACATAAGGTTCAGCTTTTACTCTATTGGAATCCTCAAGTAATTCAATGGTCGAATTAGAATACATCCGTACCCCGATATTGTATCCACTGCTTAGTTTCAGCACAAGTATGTCAGGTGCACTAAGATCGTGATGAGACATCATTATGCCCGTGTACGTACAATCATTGGTTTTTACAGAAATTTTGCAGCCTTCTTTGACACCTGCAGATGTCAGAAGTTTGGATAGTGACTCGGAATAGCTCATTTGAACACCACCTCATTATACTCCATCTTTATGATTATTTGTGCTGTATACGCGGTTAGTATTATTAGAGGAAATGATGTTGACCATGTATGCACTTCGTACAGGTTGGAATGGAGTTCGACGTACTCAAAGAGAATTCCAAATTAGCTCACAAGAATTATCGTCTACTCAAGGAGCATAAGATCCGATCTGTAGACTTCATGGGATCTATCGGTTCAGGGAAAACAACGCTAATCATCAAGTTGGCAGAAAAGCTGAGAGATAAGGGCGTCAGAGTATGCGCTATCGCTGGCGATGTTATTGGGGACGATGACTTCGCAAGAATGAAAGCGTCCGGCATGGACGTCATTAACTGCAATACTGGATCAGAATGTCACTTAGATTCAAATCTTATA
>CAYYMA010000026.1:5379-11331 GCA_964472805.1 uncultured Methanomassiliicoccales archaeon
ATAATATCTGAAGATTTCAAAAAATTGTCAGGTGGCCTCAAGACCATGTATAAATGTAGCGCAAAAAAGAACCAGGGTGTAGACGAAATCCTGAAAGCTTTGAAACTATAAGGTGATAAGATGAGAGTTCTTACTATTGGAGGCGGCGGCAGGGAATGTGTTGCGGTTGAAGCCTTTCACAAAGCCGGCTCTGAAATATATGCCGTCATGAAAAACGCTAACCCTGGCATAATGAGAATGGCCAAAGATTTTATTTTTACTGATGAAAGCGACATCCCGAAAATACTTGAATTCGCTAAAAAATACATAATCGAACTGGCGTTTATAGGACCAGAATCTCCATTAGGTAATGGTGTTGTGGATGCCCTTGAAGCTGCTGGAATACCTTGTGCATCACCTAATAAGGCAGCGGCAAGAATAGAAACGTCTAAATTTTTTATGCGAGACCTTGTACAGAGATACAGCATAGAAGGAAATCTAGGATATGCTGCATTCGATAGTGCCGACGGAGTCGAAGAGTATTTAAAAACCATCGATTACAAGATCGTAGTCAAACCCATAGGCCTCACTGGAGGCAAAGGCGTCAAAGTGGAAGGAGAACATCTGCACACTACGAAGGACGTAATGAATTATGTTAACGAGATCTTCGATCAAAATATCGGAAACTCTGGTGTAATAATAGAAGAAAGGGCCGATGGCGAAGAATTTACTCAGATGGTATTCTGCGACGGAGATACGATTGCACCTATGCCAATTGTTCAAGATCATAAGAGAGCGTACGAAGGCGATGTGGGCCCGAACACCGGTGGAATGGGTTCATATTCGGACGCAGATCACTTACTACCATTCATACAGAAGGACGACCGTGAAAAAGCTCTGAACATAATGAAGCATATCGTTAAGGCCATGACAGAAGAGGGGTGCCCTTACCGCGGAGTGATGTACGGTCAATTCATGCTCACTAAGAACGGACCGAAGATAATAGAGATCAACGCTAGGTTCGGAGACCCAGAGGCCATGAATGTTCTGCCGATACTAGAGGATAATTTTGAAAAGATATGTTGGGATATGGCCAAAGGCACCCTTTCAGAAAATGTTAAGTTCGCAAAAAAAGCTACCGTATGCAAATACGTCGTTCCCCTAGGATACGGTACCGCGTCTGAAACCGGTCATGTTATCAGAGTAGACGAAGACGAAATTTATCGATCAGGATCAAAAATATATTACGCAAATGTTGAGATCAAGAATCGTAAAATCGTGACTGGTACATCCCGTTCCATCGGTATTGTCGGTATCGACGATACGTTAGAAAAAGCAGATTGGAACTGCGAGACTGCGTTAAGATTTGTGATGAGCGATGGCGTGACCTTCAGACATGACATCGGCACCCAAGAGCTTATCCAACGTAGAGTCGACCACATGAAAGAGATCCGCAAAGCATGACTCGAATCGTAGTTAAGATTGCCTACATGGGCGACGGTTTTTTCGGCTCACAACGTCAGCCTGGGACACGTACGGTAGAGAGTGAGATATATCATAACCTTGAAGCTGTTTGTAATATGCCCAACGGCGACATGGACTTTAAGTTAGCCAGCAGGACCGACAGAGGTGTCAACGCCCTGGGAAATGTTGCTATCTTTAATACAGAATTCGAAGACCTTGAAGTTCTGCTAAAGGCTCTGAACGCCGTATCGAGAGGAGTCTATTACCGCTCGTATGCAATAGTTCCAGATGATTTCATAATACGATATGCGTATTCACGAAAATATCGATACGTTATGTCATCCGAAGGTATCGATATAGGAAGAGCACAAAGTTGTGCATCCTTATTCTTGGGAGAACATGATTTTGCACGATTCAGTAAAAATAATGATAAAGTAACTTTGGGTAACATAACGTCCGCAAAAATCTGGACCGACGGCGGATTGATGATATTGGACTGTAGTGCCGTATACTTTTTATGGCATCAGGTCAGACGTATGATGTCAGCCATCGTGGCAGTTGGCCGCGGAGATGCTGAGAACGAGGATGTTATACGAGCATTAGAAGGAGAAGACATAAGTTTTGGCATTGCACGAGCAGATGCACTTACACTTATGGACGTGTACTACAAGGACGTAGAATTTATTGTACCAGATCAAACAATGTTCGACCGTAAGATCAAAGAAGAAATGTTCCGTAGCAAACTTAGAGAATCGTTCTTCACCTCCCTTTAAAAATTCAGAACCGTATGCTGGTCATATGAAGGGACTATCAGAATCATTGGTATCGGCGGCAGAACGTTTTGCTGCAACTGAAAAACATAGAGAGATCGCCATACGATCTTCACGAGAAATTACTAGAAGTTCCAAAAGGATCATTCATTCCATCCATGATGGGGAATCGGATATCAACGAGATGAAAAACATATCCGAACTGGTAAGAAACCTCGTATTAGAGATCAAAGAAGAACCTTCCCTTCTTTACACTGGGCCAGCATCCGACGCACTGGGCGAATATGCCGAAGCTATGATTCTGAACAAAATCCTAGTAGACGGTTCTGTACCTTCTTACGAAGACCTAGGAATTGATGAACGCTCTTGGGCACTGGGTCTTGCAGATATCGTAGGTGAATTGCGGCGTATCGTTCTAAAGAATCTTATGAACGGTGACGTTGAGAAAGCCGTTGATGTCTATGAACTGATGGAAGACGTCACAGACGGAATACTGATGTTTGATGTGCCTGATGCAATTGTTCCCATGAGAAGGAAACAAGACATAGCCAGAGGTGTGATGGAACGTACCCGTTCCGATATAGCCACCGCTGTAGTAATGTCAAAAAAATAAATTTAAGCGGGGTTTCCCCCGCTAAGATCTTTAACGTCTTCCCTTGGGTTTACCGTAGTTCTTTACCGGCTTGCGAACAATGTATAGCAACGCTACGATCAATACGATAAACAATAGTGCAATTACCATTGTCGCCCACTGATAATCGTCATGACCGATGTAAAACTCGCCTTTGCTAAGTACAACATCATCATCCGTTACCGCCTTGTAGGTGTGTCTTCCCTCACCTAGAGAGTCTGTCACCCATTCGTAAGTAACAGTCTTTTTACTTCCAGGTGCAAGGTCATCTAAGGTAGTTTCACTGCCTTCTACGATATTATCATCTACGATGAAACTTACGGTTATAGAACTGGTAACATCACCAATGTTAGTGACCTCGGCGTTCAAAGTAATGGGTACAACTACCCTTACAGCCGCTTGGCTTGAGCCTTTGAACGGTTCATCGTCAATGGTGCCTTCGTAATCGACCACAAGTCTATACATACCATCAGATTTTGGTGCGGTGACCTTTATCTTCTTAACACCGTTATCAGTATATTTTCCAGTTGATGGAGATGCTCCATCGGCGATCTTATCGCCGTTGGAATTAAACAAATAAGCGTTGAAGTTGATGTTCATTTCAGTATAACTGTTTTGATAATAGAACGGCACCTCGTAATTTATCGAACCCCCAGTCTTCACGATATAACCATCGACTGGCTCTACGTTGAAGTACTCTGCGTTCGACTCGTCCGCTACCGCTACCATGCACAATCCAGCGACAAATATCAGCGATATCGCTCCGAGTAATGAGATTACTTTCTTCGTGTGAACACCCCCCTCTTGGAACCAAGCCAGAATACTAGCACGATCAATATCACGCTCATTAACAATAGAACCCAGAACATCGTCTGTGGGGAACTACCCTCATCGTAGACGTTGTTACCGTCAATAGAAAGCGACGAATCTAATTCCATAACCTTCGGGGCCAGTTCACGGTTCAAGTTATCGGATACGTCTGGTGTCTCTCCGATTGCCGTGATCGTTGCACTGACAGTAATGGTTGGAATTGGCTCGTTGTCAATTTTCATCAACTTTACGTATAGTGTAGTATCCGCTTTACCTGTTATAGGGAAAGGATTAGATGGATCTATCAAACGTCCGCTCTCATCGGATACTTTGAATAATTCTGGATCTACTCCTGTCACCATAAGCACGGCGTTCATCAGATAGTTGGCATCGTTCCTTATTGTTACAGCGTAAAGATACTCGTAATCAGTTACTGCGTCAGGACTTGCTCCTGTTTCTCCTGCTATCATCATCTTGACCGCATTTTCTGAATTGTCATTAATTACGTAACCAGCAGGTATCTCGCCAGTAGCCTTTGTGGCACCCTTGAGATCAACGAGTAAGACTTTCATCTCTCTGTTGCCGTCTCCAATCATAGTTGGATCAAACGTTCCGCCGATTGCAGTAATGGTTTGAGGAATTGCATCTACAACTGTCACCGTATATGCTTTATCCAACTGCCATGGACCTACGGCCTTGACCGCATAGGTCTTAGTGGTTTCCGAATCGAGCGCTGGCGTTGCTGTTAGATCGAATGTGAATGCCCCTTTGACAGTGGATAAGACGTTAGTTACATTCACAGTAAGTTCATCTGTGACATCCGCCAGCGTACCATTTCCGCTAACCTGCATATTCTTGGTTATCGTACCTTCCGATGTAGTTGTGATTTCGACAGTTGTATTTCCACTGTATTCGAATTCACCAACCGCTCCCGAAGGCTTTGCGTTAACATTTACGTCGATGTTGGCTATAACGTCAATCGCTGGAACATCTACTTCGTACACTCCATCGTTTACTTCAGTGAACAAGCTGATTGTTCCCATGGTTATTCTCGCCGTACCGTCACCGTTGACGCCGACATAACCCTTCAGGGTCACCTTGTCCTTAAGATCGAACGCGGCGTGATCCAGAACTGTTCCATTGTAGTTGATATAGGATATCTGATTTTCTTTCACAGCCTTGAACTGATACGCCTTGTGTTCCACCAATAGGTAGTTTCCGCCAGTAAGTTTTACTTCGTAAGATAAGGCGTCCTCGTTGGCAGGATCTGCTTTTACAGTCACCGTTGCACCTGCGGGCGTTTCAACGTCTATTAAGGATAAACCGGTAACCACAGTGTCAGGCACCGTGAACAAAATATCCTGTCCTGCGTATACGTTGACCTTGCTGTATTCGTATAATCCAGCGACCTTCTCTACACAGAAGTATGTGCCTGGTGCAACTGACGACAGAACAATAGGATTCGTCGTAAGGTTGCTCTTGAACAGCCATGTGTCCGAAGCGGTTATTGTTCGTTTAACTGCAGTAGCACTTAAAGGCATAGAAACGTCGGTCGTTCCTAGTTCGACGTCCTTATCGACGGCAACCAGTGTTACGTCCCCTGTGATCGCAGCGATCTTGACCTTGGCAGGAATACTGTCAGGTATCGTTATTATCGCTTTACCTTTGGAATCCGTCATTCCGAATATCGTTAGTATCTTTCCTTCTTCGACTTCGACATCTACCGCGATATGCCTGAAGGCTATACCTTTCTGCCCGTCCGCACCCGAGTTAAAAGTCAGAGTAACAGTAAGTTTACGTCCATCATCGGTTTTTAGATCTACGTTACCAGCAGCGGATACTATTACTTCGGTAATAGAGCAGGATCCGTCGTTACCTACTGCGTGTGCTACATAATCGCCTACAGGTAACTTGGCGTTGACGATTCCATCATTGTCTGCCAAATAGGTTATGGTCAATCCATCTGTCGATACATCTGCACCGAAGAATGTAACCATTCCAGCTATTGGCTTATCGGCTTTGGACTTCAATGTTACATTGAATTCTACTGTGTCTAATTCGGTACCGAGAACACCATTACTGAAAGTTCGTACCTTATCAGCACCATACAACAATGTGAATGTTGAATCTCCTACGATAGGTAGATTTACATTTCCTCCGGTCCCTGAGGATGAAAATCCAGGTGCCATCGCCGTGACATCACCAGTCAGTCCTAGAGGGGCGTTCATATCATAGATTGTAACATCAGTTTTCGTAACAGCGGTCCCGTTGACTTTTACATTAGCGGATGTGCTTATC
>CAYYMA010000027.1:0-10896 GCA_964472805.1 uncultured Methanomassiliicoccales archaeon
CATACGAATTATAAAATAGTTATGCGTTTAATATTACAAATATATTAAAAATAATAAAATGTGTATGCCTCATTTATTTTTAGATAATCGATCTGAGACACATACGTCTTCTCAAGACCTCACACTTTTTTTTTACATAAACGAAAAACTATATGGCTGCTGTAATCAAAGCATCGGAATAACATCATGATTGTACCTAAAAGCATAATTCCGTCTTGCCTAGTAACATGTGAACGCCAGTAACTAAACACCGTACGGCTTCATTACTTCAAAAATGCTCAATGTATCAACAAACAGTTCAAAGGTAATATACCAATGAAAAATAAAAATAAAAATAAAGGGGGTGGCCCCCATATGGTTTACCTTAGAGAAAGCCAAATCAACTTTTCCCAATTCTTGTCGATCTGACCCTGCATATCTTCGACGACAGAAGCCCAACGTTCTTCCCTCAGGTGCTTGAACCTTCCCTGAGCTTTGATCCATTCTGTGATAGGCTTCTTCTCGGCCTTGCCTTCTGCAATTTTAAGACTGTCGGCCGTCAATGAGTACTCGCCGTCGATAACCTCATACAGAGGCCATACGCATGTCTCTACAGCCAGTTTGGCCATTTCAACGGTCATAGATGGTGAGAACCTCCATCCTCTAGGACAAGGAGTTATCGAATTGATGAATGCCGGACCTCCACAGTCAAATCCCTTCTTTGCTTTGGCTACGGTGTCCTTCCAGTTATGAGGAGAAGCTTGTGCAACGTAAGGGATATTGTGTGCGACCATAATCGCAGTCATGTCTTTAGAGAACTCTTTCTTTCCAGAAGATTCTATTCCAGCAGGAGAGGTCGTAGTATCCGTTCCCATCATAGTTGCACTGGATCTCTGGATACCTGTGTTCATGTACGCCTCGTTGTTCAAACAAACGTACAGCATATTGTGTCCTCTCTCCATTGCTCCAGAAAGTGCCTGTAGACCAATATCGTAGGTTGCTCCGTCTCCTGCAAAGTTGACGAAGTTCATATCTTCCTTGATCTTTCCCTGCTTCTTAAGCGACTTGTATGCTGTCTCGACACCAGCACATGTGGCTGCACCGTTCCCGAACGCCGTATGGATCATAGGAACATTCCAAGAGGTGTAAGGATACACGGTCGTTGAGACTTCGAAACATCCAGTTGATAACGAAACGACAATTGGCCTCTGAGTGCCCATAAGGATCTGCTTAACGAGAATTGATTCTCCGCAGCCTGCACAGAGTCTATGACCACTGTTCAGAATTACTGGTAGCTTGTTAAGTTCCTTTATTGACATGGTCATAATTTCATCCCCGCATAATTAATCTTTTTTGCAGTACCTTCAACCACGGACTCCATAGCTCCCTTTAGGATAGAGACGCTTGTATCCGCTCCTCCGATACCGTATATGAAGTTGTACATCTTCGGCATTTTGTCCAGATTGGATGCCGCAGTAACGACCTCTGGATACAACGGCCCGTAAGCTCCGAGACTAACGTGCTTATCGAAGACCGCTACAGCCTTCTTTCCCTTCATTATCTTTATAAGCTCTTTTTCTGGCCAAGGCCTGTAGATGTGTGTCATTGCAACTCCGACCTTAATGCCAGCATCACGCATCTGATCCACAGTTTCCTGCATTGTACCGAACGAGGACCCAAGTATGATTGCAATATAATCTGCATCATCACACCTGTACGCGTCTACGAGGTTGTACTCGCGTCCAGTCATCTCTTTGAATTCCTTGAATACCTGTTCTGCGACCTCAAGTGCTTTGTCCATTGCTTCGATCTGCTGATACTTGTGCGCATAATAGAAATCTGGACCATCCAACATTCCATGGGATGTTGGATTTTTATGATCTAGAAGAGGATGAAGAGGTTTAAACTCTCCAACGAATTTTTTTACGTCAGCGGTATCGATAGGCGTCATCCTTTCCACTGCGTGTGTCAGTATGAAACCATCAATGTTTGTTATGATCGGAAGTTGCACATCTGGATGTTCTGCTATTCTAGGTGCCATAACAGCATTGTCGTAAGCGGCCTGAACATTTTCGGCGAACATCTGGATCCAACCAGTATCTCTAGCGGCCATGGAATCACCATGATCGTTGTTTATGTTGATGGGTCCACTTATCGCCCTGTTAGCAACGGCCATGACGACAGGTACCCTCATAGAGGATGTTATCGGAAGCATCTCCCACATGTATGCTAGTCCCTGTGAAGCAGTTGCAGTAAATGTCCTTGCTCCAGCAGAGCTAGATGCTGCACATAATGTCAGTGCACTGTGTTCGGATTCGACTGCAACGTATTCGGTCTTAACCTCTCCGTTCGCAACGTATTTAGAAAAATCTTCAACGATGATTGTCTGAGGCGTAATAGGGTAAGAGGCACAAACGTCAGGGTCTATCTGCTTCCATGCGTACGCGATTGCTCCATCACCGTTTATCGCTATATCTTTTGGATTTTTAACCATATTCACACCCCTTCCATAGTGATTGCCTTCTTAGGGCAGACCTGAGCACATATGCCACAGCCTTTGCAGTGGGACATCTTGAACCCTTCCATTTTTCCATCTTTGATTATGACGGAGTTGTCTGGGCAGTACATCCAGCACGCCAAGCAATTAATGCACTTGTCGTGATCTAGAACGGGCGTATATGATCTCCAGTCGCCTGTAAGTATGGCCTCAGAACTTCCAGGGTCACATACTCTCGCGCCCAAAGGCATCTTTTTCAAATCAATTCCTGCCATATCACTGCACCTCCTCGTAAGCTCTTTTAAGAGCTATGAGATTTTTCTGAACGACTTTCTCGGGAAGTTTTCCGCCGAGCTTTTTAACAATATGATCTGACAAAATATCAAAATCCACAATTGGATTAATCTTAACTAGAGCACCGAGCATCGACGTGTTCGCCATAGGTCTTCCAATCTCTTCGATTGAGATTTTCGTAGCATTGACGGTATGACATTCTACCTCCGTCCCGATAGCTTTCTGGAGCTCCTCAGGTGTGCCGTCGTAATTCGCAAGAATGAAACCATCCTCCTTGAGTCCAGCGGTCACGTTAATATTTCCGATTAACGTGCCGTCTATTACAATGACTATGTCGGGCTCGTAAACCTGGCTATGTACTCGGACGGGTCTGTCAGATATCCTGGTGAATCCTTTGATCGGAGCCCCCATTCTCTCCGGTCCGAATTCAGGGAATGCTTTCACATATTTTCCGCTATCGATTGCGGATTCGGCGAGGATTTCGTTAGCTGTAACGACTCCCTGACCGCCTCTTCCATGCCAAACTATCTCCATGTTCATGGGAACCATAAGTTATGTCAAAGCAACATCTGATTTAAAACCTTCCGCTATGAATAGAAATAAAATTCTTATTTAGAGAGTAAAAATGGCGAAACCATCAGTTTTTTACTGATTATCTACGAATAGTGTTGTAATATGTACGAATATCGAATACTTTATATTAATTATCATAATAGAACAACCGTTTACCAGTGAAACCATATACCTTAGGCAAACACTAATTAAGTGAAGCACTCATTAAGCACTTAGCGCAATGTGTGCAAATTTCTTTCCTAAGAGGTACATATATGGAAAAAAGAATAGTAGACGTCAATGAGTTACGTGTCGATGACATTCCGCTTGTAGGTGGCAAAGGAGCGAACCTTGGAGAACTGACATTTGCCGGTTTTCCAGTTCCCGGTGCTTTTATTTTAACGACCAACTCGTACGATTATTTTTTCAATACGAACGATTTGAAAAAGATCGTTGAGAAAGAGTTACTAACTATAGATGAAAAATCTGATCAAAGTTTAGCAAACGCATCGGACCGCATCCGAACAGCGATCGAAAAAGGAACTATTCCTAACGACCTCAAGTCCGAAATAGTTTCCAAATACAACGTACTTTTTCCAAAAGGAAAGAAGGGATTCGTTGCCGTTCGATCCAGTGCGACTGCCGAAGATCTTCCCGATGCCAGTTTTGCAGGTCAACAGGACACATATCTTAATGTGTCTGGTGAAGAGGACCTACTAGATAAAGTTAGAAAATGCTGGTCTTCACTGTTCACTGCCCGAGCGATATCGTACCGTCAAAAATCTGGATACGGTGCAGAAGATATCAAACTTGCAGTCGTTGTCCAGAAGATGGTCAATTCAGACGTATCTGGCATAATGTTCACAGTGGATCCAAGCTCTGGTGCCGATCACATAATCATTGAAGCCGGATACGGTCTTGGCGAGGCGATTGTCGGCGGAGAAGTCACTCCTGACACCTACGCCGTCGACAAAAAAGAGATGAAGATAGAGAACAGTAAGACCAGGATCTCCACTCAGAGTTGGATGTATATCAGAGGAAAAACTGGAGGGGCTGTCAGACAGGACGTAGAGACCAAATTACGGAACGCTCAGAAAATGCCTGACGACAGAATACTGGAAATCGCCGAAATAGGAAGGCAAATCGAGATCCACTACCAAAGGCCTATGGATATTGAATGGTGCATCGAGGACGGTAAAGTATACGTAGTTCAAGCACGCCCGATAACAGCTATCGGAGATTCCGCTACTAACGAGACCGCAGGAGTCGAAGTCACTCAAGAATGCGTTATAACATCCGGTATGGGCGCTAGTCCTGGACTGGCCGCTGGACGAGTTGTAATATACGATACAAGCATGAGCCTCGACGTTATCAAGGATGGAGATGTGCTCGTTACCAAAATGACGATGCCCGATATGGTCCCTGCAATGAGCCGTGCCGTAGCAATAGTTACTAACGAAGGTGGAATGACCTGCCATGCGGCGATTATCTCAAGAGAACTTGGTACACCATGTGTTGTCGGTACAGGTAACGCCACTACGCTACTGAAAGACGGGATGATTGTCACAGTGGATGGTACAACGGGTACCGTCTACAAGGGCGAAGTAAAGAAAAAAGATAAGTCTTCGCGACAAACCGACGTTCAATATGTAAATGCTGAATCGGCACCAGTTACTGGTACGAAGATTATGGTGAACATGAGCATGCCTACAAAAGCCGACGAAGTCGCCGAACTTCCGTGCGACGGCGTAGGTTTGATGAGAAGCGAATTCTTGTTCACAAACTATGTGGGCGAACACCCAATGTATGTTATTGCCGATGGAAGGACAGAAGAACTTATAGACAAATTAGCCGAAGGTATCTCTAAAGTCGCCAGGGCATTCTATCCGAGACCAGTAGTACTTAGGACATCGGATTTCAAGACCAATGAATACCACGACATGAAGGGAGGCGCGGACTACGAACCAAACGAAGATAATCCCATGATCGGATGGCGCGGATGTTCCAGATACGTATCTCCAGAATTCAGAGATGCTTTTATCTGTGAACTTGAAGCGATAAAGAAGGTCCGGAACGAGATGGGTCTGAAGAATCTGCACATCATGTTACCATTCGTCAGAACTATCCAAGAAGTAAAGGACATAACCAAGATGATGGAAGAGGTTGGCCTCAGAAGAGGAACCGATCTTAAACTCTATCTGATGGCAGAAGTTCCAGTTAACATCTTCATGGCCGAAGAATTCTGCGAGTACTGTGATTCTTTCTCAATAGGATCGAACGATCTAACTCAACTTGTCCTAGGATGTGACCGCGATTCCGACGTTCTTGGAAGAATGGGTTACTTTGACGAAAGGAACGATGGCGTCAAAAGAGCCATCAAAATGTTGATAGACATCGCACACAAGAACGGGAAAACCGTTGGAATATGCGGACAAGGCCCTTCGGTATATCCAGAGTTTGCTGAGTTCCTCGTAGAGTGTGGTATCGACTCGATATCCCTTAACCCGGACACCGTTATTGCGACCAAGAAGTCTATCGCATCGGTTGAACAGAAGATCATGCTCAGGCAACTACGTGAACTGAAAGAAAAGTTCTAAACCTAAGCGAACAAACCTCTTACTTTTTTTAATACATCATTTTTCGTTACCTAAGTTGCTATTGTCCATCAATCTCTGATTTATCGATGCGGCATCCTCATCAGGCAATAACATCGTAGCAGCTTCCATCAGAGGGTGCTTAGAACCTTCGATTATCTTTACATCGTCCAATGTTTTAAGTCCCCACCTCTCGGCAGTCTTTTCTAAACCTAGCTTAACTTCAAGCTTGTTCGGCTCCAACACTATTGCTTTGAAATTGGTCTGGCCGAGTTTCTTGGCGGCCATAATCCTATGATGTCCGTCCACGATAAGATATCCGTTACGCCTCTGTATAACAATTATAGGTTCGTTCAGTCCACGTTTGATCTCGAACTGACGTCCAATAAGCTCGTCCATGTATACTTCCTTTTGAGTTGGAAGCATCTGGTCTATCGGGACCTCTTTGTTGACTATACGCATCCGGAGGTCGTTCTGCTCCTCAAGGAATTTCTTTACGCTCATCACTTTACCCGGCCGGGCCTTCTCAATCTGAGAACGTACGATATCTATGTTGGAAATAATTCCAACGAGCTTACGGTTCTCGTCCACAACAGGAAGGTTTCTGAGTCCATACCTGAACAGTATCCTGATGGCATCCTCTATGGCCATAGAGGGCACTGCACACAACGTACCACGTCTCATGACCTCGCGCATCTTCGCGTCTGGAGTGTGAATGTGTCTCAAAAGTTCTTTGGCGGTAATGAACCCCAAAAGGTATCCGTTCTCAGCTATCGGAAAACCGTGGAAACTGGATGATATTATCTTATCTCTAACCTGTCCCACCGTCATACTTGGCGTTATAGTTAGAACGTCCCTGATCATGTAATCAGCCACTATGGGTGTCAGCATCTTGAATTCTCCTAGACGTGTAATGTACGTAAGACTTTAAAGTTATGAATCTACGCTCTGGACACAACAAACTAAATTTGCTGAAAGGATTATATAGTGTCTCATATTATCTGAATCTGCGCCCCGGTAGTGTAGTGGCCTATCATGAAGCCCTGTCGAGGCTTCGACCCGGATTCAAATTCCGGCCGGGGCGCCATTTTAATTCTTGTTTTGTCATTCCTTATAGAATGTCAACGTTCACATTTAGCAGAACCGTGCAGTATTACAGTTGTGCTACCATTCTTAGAATCTTTAGCAAGCTCTGCATCTACTCCGAAGACCATACGCATGTTCTCAGGCGTAAGCACGTCCTCAGTCTTTCCCACGGCTTGGATCATGTGATTGTGTATCAGTATTACCCTATCACAATAACGGGCGACCATCGGGAGGTCGTGGGAAACGATCACGACCGTCAGACCTTCCTTCCTTGAAAGAGAGTGTATCATATCCAGAACATCAAATTGTGCACTGACGTCTAAATGTAGTGTTGGTTCGTCCATTAGAAGTATTTTTGGGGTCTGTGCCATAGCTCTAGCGATTATCACCTTCTGACGTTCCCCTCCGCTCATTGTGTTGACATAACGGTCGGCCATTTCCGATATACCAGTCTTCTTAATTGCATCTTCTATTATTTCGATATCATCAGTAGATTCGCCTTGAAAGGACTGCTGGAAGGGCATCCTTCCCATCGACACTATCTCTCTAACGGTAAAGGAAAACTTGATCTCATTGGACTGCGGTATCACTGCGATCTCTCTAGCTATCTCTTTCTTTTTGAGGTCCTCGAGATCTGTATCGTTGATCATCACGCATCCGTCCTTCGGACTGAAATTCTTATTCAGATTTCCCAAAAGAGTGGTCTTTCCACAGCCATTGGGGCCCAATATACCTAATATCTCCCCTGGCACAAGGTCAAAATTAATATCCTCCAGGACCGGCTTTTCCTTATAGCTGTAATATAGATTTTTAATGTGCAACATTACCAGCCTACCTCCATTTTACGCCTTCTTAGTAGATATATGAAATATGGAGCACCTATTAACGAGGTGATTATGCCTATTGGTAACACCCCAAGGGATTGTGCGAACATATGTGCCAGATAATCACATCCTACAAGGAATACGCCACCGGACAAAAACGAAAGAGGTATCAGGAATCTATTGTCAGGTCCTATGATTATACGCATAATGTGAGGGATGATCAAACCTACGAATCCTATTGTTCCTACGAAACAAACCGCCGCCGCGGTCAACATCGAAGTAAATATTAAAAGAATAAGACGAACTTTTCTTACATTGACGCCGAGATTCATTGCATGAGCGTCTCCCATCATCATAGTGTTCAATTCTTTGGAGAAATATATGGCTACAAACGTCCCGATCAATATGAGAGGTATAACGATAGCGATCTCCCCCCATGAGTTACCGGAAAGACTTCCCATTCCCCAAAAAACGATGTCGGCGAGCTTGTCCCCGGCCATATACGTCAATAATGACACCATCGCCTGCAACAGTGCGCCGATAGCGATACCTGAAAGGAGAAGAGTCTCCATATGTGTCTCGTTGCCTATACGAGCAAGCCCGTAGACCAAGAACATCGTACCCATACATATTGCGAAAGCAAAAATAGGTACAGAAAATAAAAGCGGGATAAACGAAACAGTAAACAGCATGGCGATAGCGGCACCTAAAGAAGCACCAGAGGAAAGACCCAGTATGTAAGGTGAGGCCATGGGGTTTCTGAAAAGTGCTTGCATAACGGCACCTGCAACAGCTAGCCCGCCTCCCACAAATATACCCATCACAATACGCGTGGCGTTGATATCTACAACTATTGTCCTTAGACTTGTATTCTGATTAGTTAATGCTGCCCAGACCTCTTGTGGTGAAAGTAACCATATCGGAGCCCAGCTAAGTTCCAAATAACTCAAAATGACAAGAGCCAGTGTCAATACTATGACAATCAATACCGCCTTTGCCTTTTTTTCCATGTCTGTCAAATCCTTTTTGATAAAATAGGTATTGGTAAATTGTTTAAGTCCTTAAAATCAAGAGTTATACGTGATCTTTCACTGACGCCTCACGATCAACAGGGCAAGTAATGCAACGAGTATTATTGCCACTACAGCTATAATTGCTACGGTTGTGAGCGAGAATGAACCGTCTCCATCCGAATCATCGTCGTAAATATCAAGCATGGCATTAGATACAACCAAAAGACCATCGGATGCCGAAGGACAATAATTGTTCCAGTCCTTTTCCATCTTTACAACTTTAATCGTAGTTGTTTTAAGAACATCGTTCTGAAACTGTTCGGCTGTAAGGGGATGGTTTCCATCAAGGAACACCACATCCGGATTTAGTTGTAAAATAGTCGATGCCTCTGCAGAATAATAATTGCCTGATGCATCACTGTTAAAGCCTATATTCTTACCGCCGGCGAGCTCGATCATACTAGTAGCAATTCCAGAATTATATATTCTGAGTGTTCCACTATAATCATTTACATACATCGCGGTAACTTTATCTTCGTCTGCAATGTCCTTACCTGCATTATAGACATTGTTCGTAATTGTATTCATTTTTATCAAGACATCTGAAGATTCTTTACCTATTACCTTTGCAATATTATCAATTATATCAACAACCTCTTCATAGGTATTTGCTCCAAAACAAAGAACCTTAAAACCTTCAGCCTCTAGTTTGTCTCTGGTTCCATTAGGGGCTATTGTGCCAGAATAATTATTTATCATTACTACATCAGTAGATTTTATAAATTTTCCAGACTCTGAGACCTGAATCATTGACGACAGAATCTGATCAATATTGCTTGAGTATGAAGAACCTATATCTTCTCCGATTATGTTATTTTCATCTATTACATCTTTGGAATATTTATCATAAGCTACAATTTTATCTTTTCCGCCCAGTTCAATTACTGATAAAGTAAAACCGTAACCGAGGGTTGCGACCTTGTTCGCTGGCTGATCAAATGTCATAATTGTTCCAGTGGAATCTGTAATTGTTATCGGCGCATCCGCAAAAGATTCGTCGGAATCTGATACAATCAGAAACACCGACGAAAGAAATACTGCGATGACCGCCGTTGCTATTATTTTATTGGTAATGCCACTCATGGTATCAAAATCAGCAAATGGATGTTAATATTTATGCTTTATTATTGAAAAAGTATTACTTGTGATGCGTTAACTTATTTTTACAACATAAGATAAGCACATAAGGGAAAGTTTCTTTAACCTGTATGACCGAATAGTGTTCATGCGTTGGATGCTCCGAAGTAAGATACATCGCGCCACGGTAACCGAGACTCGACTCGACTACGGGGGAAGCATAACTGTGGATGGCGAACTACTGGATTTGGTAGGTATACTGAAAGGTGAGAAAGTCACAGTAGTGAACATTACCAATGGAAACCGATTTGAAACGTATACTATACGCGGAAAGGAAGGTTCGGGAGACATATGCATAAACGGTGCTGCTGCACATCTTTGTAACGTTGATGATCTTGTTATTATCATGGGTTACGAACTGGCCGATGGTTTGATCGAACCTGACATCATCAAAGTAGACGGTTTCAACAAACCTATGGTGAATAAATGTTAAAGATATTTTCTGACGGAGGGTCCAGAGGCAATCCTGGGCCTTCCGCTTACGGTCTTGTTGTCACCCATGATGGCGACATAATTCACGAAGAATCGGAATACATAGGTGTACACACGAATAATTACGCAGAATACCGTGGACTAATAGCAGGTATACGAAAAGCGCTAGACCTCTGTGCGAAAGAAGTTGAATTCGTCATGGATTCTCAACTGGTCATCAGACAGATGAGGGGAGAATACAAAGTGAAAGCCCCTGAATTAATAGAACTGAACAAAGATGCTAAAGCACTCTGTTCAATGATCCCTAAAGTACGTTTCACTGACGTTAGACGTCACGAACTTATGATGCCCCGTGCTGACGAACTGGTCAACATCGAGCTTGACAAACATCAGGCCTGAATTACGTTCACTAATTCAGATATCGGAAC
>CAYYMA010000028.1:0-10759 GCA_964472805.1 uncultured Methanomassiliicoccales archaeon
GGCAGGTATGAAGAATATCTTTTTTGTAGGAACTGCAGGATGCGGTAAGAGCACTCTTGTAGCAGCGTACAAGAATTGGCTGGGAGAACAAGGCATCGATTCGTTGGTACTCAACCTCGATCCGGGGACCGATACTCTTCCTTACGATCCTGACGTGGACATACGTGAATGGGTTAACACGGCAGAGGTCATGGAAGAATACGGACTTGGACCGAACGGGGCACAGATTGTCGCAGCCGATCTCATGGCTATGAATATAAACAAAATGACCGAAGTAGTAAACAAAATGAGGTCCGAATATCTACTTATCGATACGCCAGGTCAACTCGAACTCTTCGCTTTCAGAGAATCTTCGAAGATGACCATTGATGCATTCGGTAAAGAGGACTCAATGCTTCTCTATCTATCTGACCCAGCTTTATGTAAGGATCCTAATGGATTCGTCACTTCGATGACCTTGTCCTCGTTAGTACAGTTCAGACTTCAGCTTCCTACTTTAGGGATACTCTCAAAAGCGGATATGCTTACGGATGACCAGAGGGAACGAATCTTAAGTTGGTTTACGGATTCTGATTCGCTTTACTTTGATCTCCTTGAAAAAGATTCGGAGCCTCAGACCGTTGTAGGTTTCGAGTTGTTCAAAGCAATGGAATCCATGGGAATATTTGGACAGGTCCGAGCTGTTTCAGCACAAGATTCCATGGGCCTAGCTGAGATATACGCCGCCACACAGCAATGCTTCTATGGCGGCGAGGATGCTGGTTCCAGTATGAACGACTGATCTCAGCCGAACATATATGCTGGCGCAGATTTTATCTTGTTGCGTCCAGCTTCCGTTACCTTTACCTTAGCTCTAGTGAAATCGTTCATAGTTACGACGTCTCTACCGTCCCTTATCGTAAGCATACCAGCTTCGGTGCAGATGCTCTTTATCTCTGCACCCGAAGAGGAATCCGAAGCATCCGCAAGGATCTTGAGATCAACGTCAGAATCTATGTTCATGTGAGACGTGTGTATCTTGAATATCTGGTATCGTCCATCAGTGTCAGGAAGTCCGATATCGATTATACGGTCGAACCTTCCTGGTCTTAGTAAAGCGTCATCCAAGATATCGGGACGATTGGTGGCTCCTATTATCTTAACGTCTCCAGTAGGTCTGAATCCGTCAAGTTCTGCAAGAAGTTGCATCAACGTCCTTTGTACTTCGCGGTCACCGGATGTTGCTGAATCTAATCTCTTAGCTCCAACTGAATCAAGTTCGTCTATGAATATTATGCTTGGTGCTTTTTCCCGTGCGAGTTCGAACAGCTCACGAACTAGCCTGGCACCTTCACCAATGAATTTTTGAACTAGTTCCGAACCAACAAGTCTAATGAAAGTAGCGTTGGTCGCGTTTGCTACAGCCTTAGCCATAAGAGTCTTTCCTGTTCCAGGTGGCCCTACCAACAGAACTCCCTTAGGAGGTTCGATACCTACTTTGATGTAAAGTTCAGGTCTTAGTAGCGGGTCTTCAACAGCCTCTCGGAGTTCTAGTATTTCTTTACTGAGGCCTCCGATGTCTTCATATGAAATGCTAGGTTTTTCGATGATCTCTGCACCAGTGATCAAAGGATCCAACGAAGACGGTAGCACGTTCATTAAAGCTAAAGTCTGTTTGTTAAGAGAAACTCTGGATCCAGGAATAAGATCCGCCTTCGGAACGTATTCGGAAACGGATACAATAAAATCAGGTCCCGTTGAACTTTTTACAACAACACGCCCGTCTGGAAGGATGTCTTTAAGGGAGCCGATAATCAGCGGAGGGCTCCTGAGCCTTTCTAACTCGGTCCTTACCCGTGTAAGGTCCTTCTGTAGTCTGAACAGCTCACTTTCTGAGTAACGCTTATCGTGTTCAGCGCTCTGAAGGTTCTCCATCAGACGTACATTCCGCTCTTCAAGCGAAACGATTTTCGCCTTAAGTTCGGCAGTCTGCTCTTCTGTATAATCTACCATGCTATCCCTGTAGGTTATGCACTCCCGTTTTTATTACTTTTCGTTGCTAATACATTATTTTCACTATTCAGCAGTAGTTATTAATTATCAGACTGTATAATTGAGGGTGATGCTCTGTGAATTATGCGGTAAAACCATGCCGTTTACAAAATCGGTTATCATTGATGGCGCTAAACTTGAAGTTTGCTCCGAATGTGCCAAATTCGGAGAGGACTACAAATCGACGCCCGAAGGTTCCACCGGCGGAAACAAGACGGTAATAGAACAAAGGTTGGAAAGACGCCAGAAAAGAATGGGCACTAAAGACGTCTATGCTCAGGCGAAATCCGTCGAGATAGTAGAGAACTATGGCAAGGTCATACGTGAGGCTAGAGAGGCTAAAGGAATGGACCTTGAAGATTTTTCCAACTTCATAAATGAGAAGAAAGGAACTATCGCTAAGATCGAGACCAATAAACTCGTTCCGGACGATAAGCTGGTAAAAAAGATTGAGAAAGCTTTGGATATCAAACTTTTGGAAGCCGTATCTTTAGGAATGATCCAGGAATCCGGAGGAGGGGCAGGAAAGATGACCCTTGGCGATTTCTTTAAGAAATGAGTTACTTGTTTAATACCGAGGCACGTACTTTTTCATAAAGGTTCGACACATCGGCACCTATGTCTCTGAGTATCATCACTCCAGCGACCTCTATGTCAATGTCGAGCTTTTTTTGAAGTGAGTTACACGCCGCAATATAGCCAGCACGCCTCATTCCTGATCCTTCGGCCATCAATATCATTTCTGAAAACACATTATCATCCTGATTCTTCTTTATCGCCACTGGCTCGTTCTTTATAGATGTAATCGACGCTATAAGTTTAGCCGAAGGCCTGTATGCGATAGGAACATTTATTTCCGATCCTTTGAATTTTGGTCGTAGATATCCGTCCTTAGATTCTAGAATGTTGGATGAAACCATTGCTTTGACCAATAATTTGGCTTCATTGACGGACATCCACCTGTAGTCCAGTGAAACGCCCATAGTGAATTCTTTTTCGGCGATAACGTCCCTTCCTTTATTCTGGAAGAATGCTGCCGCACACACAATAAGCTCGTTGTCCATCACTGGCGTATCGTTTCCACTAATAATATTATTGCCCGTGCCTCGCGCGCGTGCGTTGTTTGTGTTAAACTAACAATAATATGTATATACACACAGTCAAAATTACAAAAGGTTTATATGGGTCTCCTTAATAGTGGGGATATCCTGTGTGGTGAACATGAAGTATACTAGATTTGAAAAAGCTAGAATCATTGGTTCGAGGGCGTTGCAGATATCATATGGAGCGCCAGTCCTAGTGGACTACTCAAAAGATACGATTGATCCAATCGATATCGCCATGCTGGAATATGATAATGACATGATACCAATCACTGTTGTCAGAAATTAAGAGGCATTTTACATGAGCGACGAGGATAGCATAATTATCGAAACCGAATTACTGGTACCCGAGGACCTATACCTCACGTCAGGTGTCCACATCGGTACCCAGCAGAAAAGCGCCGATATGAAGGATTTCATATACAAGATCAGGCAGGACGGTCTTTATGTTCTTAACATTCAGAAGACTGACGAGAGGATCAGGGTCGCCGCCGCAATGATCGCGCGCTACGACCCCAAGAGGGTCCTTGTAGTTTCTGCCAGACAGTATGGTCAGAGGCCTGCAAGAGAATTCTCAAGGATCATCGGAGCTCCTGCATTCGCAGGTCGTTTCGTTCCTGGAACACTTACCAATCCAGTTCACCCTGGTTTCGTAGAGCCAGAAGTGATTCTTATGACAGATCCCGCCGCCGATAAGCAAGCACTCAACGAGGCGCTGAACCTTGGCGTACCTATAATCGCTATGTGTGATGCAAACAACGAGACTCGAAACGTCGACTTGATCCTTCCAACCAACAACAAGGGAAGGCGTGCACTAGCTTGCGTGTACTGGCTCCTCACCCGTGAGGTGCTTTTGGCACGTGGGGATATGAAAAATCCTGAAGATTTCAAAATGGAAATCGAAGATTTCGAAGCTAAGCTTTGATTGCAAAACTCTTTTACATCAAACCCCTTTCTTCATTTTATGAGATATCCTGCTGTTGCAGGTCGTTTTTATTCTTTGGACAGAGACGACCTTATCGAAGAGATCGAATCATGTTTTACTCATAAGCTTGGACCTGGAATGCCTGGTCAAGTAGGAAATACCAGGCGTATAGTTTCAGCAGTGGCCCCTCACGCAGGATATATGGCGTCTGGTATGAACGCTGCTCACACGTACAAACGTATCAAAGAGGATGGACTTCCTGATACGTACATAATAATCGGTCCGGACCACCACGGCGTTCCTTTTGATTTTGTGATGTGTTCCGAAGACTATCTTACGCCTCTTGGTCCTTGTAAGATAGACAAAGATATGGTAAACGATCTAAAAGATCTAGTATCAGACAGTCCGAACGCTCATAGGTTGGAACATTCTATTGAAGTTCAAATCCCTTTCATCCAGTATATCGATCCTGACGCAAAGATATTGCCTATTATCATGTCCAGGCAGGACCATCTTACTGCTTCTCGTTTAGCTGAGATACTCAAGGTGGTATGTCATAATAGGAACGTTGTAATCATAGCGTCCAGCGACTTGTCTCATTACATCTCGAAAGAGAAAGCCAAGACCTTGGACTCTAAAGTATTGGAGAATATTACTTCATTGAACGCCGACGGCATTTTTGAAACAATAAGGTCTAACAGAATTTCAGCCTGCGGATATGGTCCGATTGCCACTGCAATGCTTGCATCCGATCCCGGGAGTGCTGAGATCTTGAAGTATTCCAATTCATACGATTCGTTAGGCGGTGATCCTAACGCTGTGGTTGGATATGCTTCTGCCGTGATGTATAGAAAATAAGGTAAAAGGTTTAAGAGCACATCAATAGGGGATGTGCTTGAGTCTTTTTAGGTCAGGTTCGTATATCATGCCTTTATCCATCAGTGCATCAGATATCTCTTCCAATTCCGTGGCAGATATGCCTTCGGCTCCGGCACCTCTTTCGACTTCGTCTCTAGGCGCACCTTTTCCGTCAGTATCAAGTTCAGTTATGATACGAAGAACAACGTCCTCCATATCCTGACGTCCAGCTACTGATATTTCTGGTTCAATATCTATCTCGTCCGGTCCTACGTCCTCGGGGAATCCGAAGTCTATCGTGTTATCCGGCAGAAGCATCCTAAGTGCATCTTGTATGGTTTTTACGTAAGGCGAAGATTCTGGCATTCCGTATTGGTTCAATGCCATGTCTATACCTGTTGCTTCGTCCTCGGGGAATCCTGCATCGATCAGGTCCTTTACGGAGGTGCTGTTGACCGTTATGGCTTTCTTCATTCTCAGCAAACGTTCCCAGAGCGAGTTAGCTGCGCTGAGGATCCACTGATTACGTACAGACTCATCAACCTGAACTATTGTTTCAGGTCTAACGGAAACGAACACTCTTGAATCGTCCGTCGTATATGTTCTGACTTTACCTACGACTGCAACGTAGGACGGAACTTCAAGATCCGCAATCGACGAAGCAGCCTCGGGCTGGAATTTTCCTACGTTTATGAAGAAGCTTCCGTTAACATCTTGGATACGTCCTCTCCAAAGGGGTTCTTCCTCGTTACCGATATTCTCCTTTTCTATCAGTACTCCTGTTATTAGGACCCGGTTGACCATGGCTCCTAATTTAGATATGACGTAGAAAGGTGACATCTCTTCTTCACCTTTCAATGAAGCGGAGGAACCGTTAAGTTCACCTGCAAAAAGTCTCCATGCTGTTTCTCTGTTGATCATAATGAAGCCTCCACTTTCTCAAGAAGTTTTTCTGCTCCTTCGGTTATGTTCTCTTGAACAACATCGGCATCTTTGACGATCATCATAGGACCGTATTCGTCGCTTAGGACGTTCCCAATAAGAGAAAGTCTTCTCATAATCATTTTTTTGGCCAGTTCGTGGGATACGAATTCGTTGTTGCCTTTGGCCTTAGCAAGTCCTTCTGCCATACCCATCGTGACGCCTGTAAGCTTTTCTGTAAGGTCACGATTGACGATTGCACTTATTGCGCCTGTGCCATCATCCAATGTAAGTTTCATACGTAGATCCATAACAGGTTCTACTTTTCCGTGTGCTTGACATTCACTGTTCATTATCGAGCGGTTACATTCAGGACATCTTTCGATGAGGCCGCTTCCGCGTCTTACGTCCACTACCGTTCCGATGACGTTGATGTCTATTCCTCCGCCTGTGCGTATGATGTCGCCTATCTCTTTGACAGTCGCTTCATCCAGAATTTCGCCAAAGGTATCGTCTACTCTGCTGATTTCGGCCCTATCGCCTATGTTCAGCTGAGGAATACCTTTCCAAGCCCGTATGTAAGCGTTCTTGACACAAACGGTCTCTCCATCTTTAAGGTTAAAATCGTTCCACGCAGAGTATTGTATCTTACCAGTGTCGTCGGCTATCATTCCTGAATACACGATTTTTGGTTCTCCTTTGACAGTGATATTCCGTTCCTCGGTGGAAAGTATCCGTCCAGTAACCGTAACGTTACCCATACCGCCAGTAATCTCACCTATCTTGCATTCCGAAGCTTCCATTGAAATTACTCTATCAGGAACGTCTACACGCATACCTTCCGCGGATCCAACGGATCCTCTGGCACCTATGTTGATCTGTACCTTCTCGTTCCAAGTTTTAGTATAAGCGCTTCTGAACCAGTAAACGGAGCCTTTCTCCATCGTTAATTCCTGTTTCTCCCATACGGTGAACGAGGCGGTACCGCTCTCGTCGCCGATTATACCCGAGGTAATAGTTTTTGGACTTCCTCGTACGTTTATTTCTTTCTCTTCGACGTATATCACTCTAATGAGCAGATCCACGTTTTGTTCCGTTCCGTTCAGTTCACCGATCTTTTTGACTATTGATGTCTGGAAAGGATTCTGTTCCAAAGATCCGTGTTTACGGAGTATTCCTCTTTTGGCTGCTTCAGGGGTGATGTGGAACTCGTTGACATACTTTTTCAGTTCGTCCATTAGTTCGGTATCGTCGACCTTATCCTTCAGCACCCTTTGCAGTTCTTCAAAGTGGGGTGTTAGTTCTTGTTCATCCATTTTATCGACCTCCGCTTGTGCGGTTAACGAGTCTTACGGTTTTACACTATAAAACTTAATCCGGGGGGTCTACCGAATATTCCGAATACCGTCTTTAACGCGTACAGACCTAATCTTTAAATGCATTAGAACTATCATAGGATATGGTTCCGAAAAAGAAGATCGATGATATTATTGACGGTTATGATCCCGCCGACATTACCATTGCGACACTTTGTTCGCATTCTTCACTTCAAATATTTCACGGTGCCCGTAAATTGGGTTTTAAGACTCTAGGTCTGACCGTTTCTCATGATACTAGGTATTACGACGCGTTTCCGTTGGCCAAGCCTGATAAGATAATCAAATACAAGGATTTTGACGAAATGGAGTCCCGTATCGGAGAACTCCATGACATGAATACGATCATAATCCCCCACGGATCATTCGTTGAATACATGGGTGCCAGAAGGTTCGAAGATTTCGCAGTACCTTCATACGGTAACCGTGGTGTTCTTGCGTGGGAATCTGACAGGGAGATGCAAAGAGAATGGATTACTTCCGCGGGAGTTCCAATGCCTCGTCTTATATCCGACGCAAGAGAGATCCATGAACCTGTTATGGTCAAATATCACGGAGCCAAGGGTGGACGTGGATTCTTCATCGCTAAAGATTATCCAGATTTCAAAATGGCTATAGACAATACACAGCCGTATACGATACAAGAGTACTGTCTGGGAACCAGATATTACATGCATTTCTTTTACGATCCTAACAAAAAGGATGGTTACCTATGTGATCACGGTGGTTCTTTGGAACTGCTTTCTATGGACCGTCGTGATGAAAGTAACATTGACGAGATGTACAAGCTCGGATCAATCGAAGATTCTAAAAGACATGGCCTATACCCGTCCTTCGTTGTTACTGGTAACACGCCGGTGGTATTACGTGAATCTCTACTTCCAAAAGCTTTGGAGATGGGTCAACTTGTGGTAGATCGAGCGTATGAGATGTTCGGCGGAATATGGGGGCCGTTCTGTTTGGAAACCGTAGTGAACGATAAGTTACAGTTCAAAGTGTTCGAAGTTTCCGCTAGGATAGTTGCAGGCACCAATCCGTTCATATCCGGATCTCCGTACTCCGACTTCATCTATCCTGGGTTAAGTACTGCCGGTCGCATGGCTTTGGATATAAAGGATGCTGCTGAAAACGGCAGACTTAAATCAATATTGACTTAATTCGACGGGCACATTATATATCTTCAAATGATAACAATTTGGTAACCCACGAGGCGTCATATGGTATCAAGAAGACTTCAGAATGTTCCGGCGTCGGGGACTATCGCGATTTCTAACAAGGTTAGTAGATTAAAAGCAGAAGGAGAGGACATAATCTCGTTCTCCATGGGAGAGCCAGATTTTACTACTCCTATGAATATAATTGATGCCTGTAAAGATTCGTTGGACCGAGGTTTTACGCACTACACTCCGTCCCTAGGTATCCCTGAGTTAAGACGTGCTGTCGCCGAGACGGCACATAAAGAGAACAATATCCCCTGTCGAGGTGCAAATGTTCTTATCACTCCGACCAAACAAGCCATATTCATGACGTGTTTGGCTTATCTCGATCCTAATGATGAGGTTCTTCTTCCGAACCCCGCATGGGTATCTTACGAAGCTTGTATTCGTCTTGCAGGTGCCATTCCAGTATTCGTACCAACATACTTTGAAGACGGTTTTATTGTAGATCCAGCATTGTTGGAAGCAGCGATAACTCCGAACACGAAGATGATGATCATTAATTCTCCATCGAATCCTACCGGTTGCGTTATTCCAGAGAGCGTTCTCAAGGAGATAGCGTCCATCGCTAAAGAGCACGATTTGATGGTGTTATCGGACGAGATCTACGAGAAGGTGATCTACGAAGGTAAGCATATTTCTATGGCCGCACTTCCTGACATGTTCGACAGAACCATCACAGTATCGGGACTTTCTAAAACCTATGCTATGACGGGATGGAGGATGGGATGGGCTATCGCCAATGAGGAAGCGATTGGTAACCTTAACAAATTACAGTCCCATTCTATTTCTTGCTGTGTATCTTTTGCACAACAGGCTTCAGTTGAAGCGATCAAAGGAAACCAGGACGATCGCTACGAATTCATCAAGAAGTTCACGCAACGTAGAGATTTAGCTGTTGATCTAATCAACGAAATGAAAGGTCTCGACGTGAACGTTCCCAAAGGTGCGTTCTACTTATTCCCAAGATATCACGTCGATATACCATCTAACAAGCTCGCTACAATGCTTTTGGAACAAGCACACGTTGCCGTTACCCCCGGCTCGGCATTCGGACCTGCAGGTGAAGGATACTTCAGAATATCTTACGCCACCAGCGAAGATCAGCTCCGAGAAGGACTTGGCAGGATCAAATCCTTCCTAGCTGACCTATGAATGCGGGCGTGCCCGTCAAAATAAATATAGGATACGGTATAGTCTTTACCGTTCGTTTGCTTGTGGCATGATGAACAGAGGGATTCCGTTTGAGTAGACAACTTTTCACCGTAGGCCCCGTTAACGTAGAGCCGGAAACACTTGAGGCAATGACCAGGCCGATAATAACACACAGGTCCAAAGAATACAAGCAACTTCATGGCTCGATCGTTGAAAAGATCCGAAAAGCATTGGATACCGACATGGACATTTTTCTTGTCGGAGGATCTGCAACGGTTATGGTCGAAGGTTCTATGCGTAACGGTATAGCAAGAAAATCCTTGGGTATAACCGGTGGATCCTTTGGTGACCGGTCAATAGAGGCCGCGGAACTTAACGGCAAGATTGTCGAGAAGGTCGAAGTACCATTAGGCAAAGGAATAACGCCAGAACACATCAAAAATAAAGTTACGAATGACATCGAAGCTGTTCATTGGGTCAGCAACGAATCTTCTACTGGTGTTTTTAGCGACTCAACGGCAATAGCCGATGAAGTACGTAAACAAAATCCTGATTCACTTGTTATTATTGATGCCGTAACGTCGGCTTTTGCTATGGACCTTGATCTAAAGAATCTGGAACCGGATTCGTTAGTATTCGGAACACAAAAAGCACTGGCAATGCCTCCTGGTCTAGGTTTGATGGTATGCTCGGAAAAGATGCTTAAGAAGGCCGCGACAGTTGAGAACCGCGGATTCTATACAGATCTTTTAAAGATTAAAAAACAGAGCGATGTCAATTACGCATTGACGACGCCTCCTGTATCTCTTATGTACGCACTGGATTTCCAGCTTGATAAGATATTGAAAGAGGGCATGCCCGCCCGTTATAGGCGCCATCAGGAGATGGCCGACATAGTTAGGAACTGGGCAGACAAATTATATGGAATATTTCCTGACGAAGGCGTTAGATCTAACACGATCGGCGTTCTGAACCGCGGTAGTCTGGATTTTGATAAGTTCCATACATCGTTGAAAGCAAAAGGATACGAGATATCCAACGGTTACGGCGGTGTTAAAGAAAAGACGTTCAGAATAGGACACATGGGCGACCTTACCCAGGAAAGGATTAAAGGTCTGCTAAGTGTCATGGACGAAATACTGGATGAGATGAAATGACAAAAATTCTAGTTTC
>CAYYMA010000029.1:0-10683 GCA_964472805.1 uncultured Methanomassiliicoccales archaeon
CATACCGCCCATCATCGAACCGGTTTTGAGAGCTTTCTCAATACCGGCGAGGTTGACGGCGCATGTCCTCTTAGTAAGATCTCCAATCTTTTGGATTGCTTTATTGCGCAATGGACTGATTGCTTCGATGGGTATTCCTCTTACGAGAATTTTCCCTTCGTCGCTATACAAGTCAATTACGTCGTCGTATTTTGGCATTTTTTACCTCCGTTCATAATCTACAGGATTTGGGCCCTGTACTCCCTTGCAATCTGAGTATTCTGTTCCCCTATTATAAAACCAACGTTTTAGAGACGTAAAAAGGTCTAAAAAATTAAAATTCAGTGGTTTTAAAGAAGTTTAGATGCCGATTTGATGTAAATATCATGTATTAATGATGCCGGGACTTCCAAATGGTTCAATCTCGTTTCGCTTTCTGCATTATCTCCGAACCAAATTTTTCGAGACGATTTACAAAATCGGGTATCATTCCATAAGGAATACCGGCTGCAAGTTCGTTCGATGTCATATCCGTTCTTCTTCTACAGCCATAACAGCCGAGGGAAATATTCGGTTTTTGCGTCGCATAAGGATATGCAGTAACATCCTCACAGGTACATTGGAACGAACCCATACTGAAACTAGCTTTTCCACCCTTTTCGCTGGTCATAAGAGGAACCAACCAATAGATCCTCTCAGGCATATCGATTATTACTATGACATCGGGTTCAAAGTCCGCATCTTTTAATGGGCAGACTTTTTCACCAATCATCTTTTTATCGAGGATCTCACGTTCAGAGATCATCTTTGCCGCTGCTTCAGGAGTATCGAACCCGCCTAGATTACGATGGAACGTACCGTCCGCTACCCCAGCAGGAGTTTCTACCATATTGAGGGCAGACGAACCTACATGACAACTCATATCCTCGGGCATCAGGGTAATAGATTCTCCATCACGTGCGCGCATGATAGCTTGACAATGGGACATCTGACGTTCTGGTTTGACGTAACCGATAAAATCCTCGTCGACAGTAATAAGTTTTACTGCTACCGGCTCATGATTGAGTTTTAAAATAGATCTTATTTTTGCAGCGTATCCTGCGTTCGTCGCCAGAATTTCAGACATATTATGTCAGCACAACAAGTCGTAATAAACATTTGCAAAAAATAATATGAAAATAAAGTAAGAAGTTTGAAATGTCGGTTTCGGAGAACCTTCATCCTTTGACTGCTTTGACCATTGCAAGCATGTTCTCGTCTTTGGTCGCCGATGCGATACCGCAACCAGACGAAATGACGTTGAAACCTGCTTCTATTGATCTCTTGGTCCCTGCGATGACCTGTTCAGGTGTTCCCTGGAACAAAGGTATAACCGAGCCGACGTTTCCTACGAGGACAACTTTTCCGCCGACGTGGTCTACTGCAACGAAGGGGTCTACCTTCTCTTCGATGGATATACCAGTTACACCGGTTGCAACCATCTCAGATAGTATAGGCTCAGTGTTTCCACATACGTGGAGAACCGAGGATGCACCTTTGACGTTAGCGAGACATTTGTTAATGTATATTCCAGATGCGTCATTGAACATATCCGGAGCGATCAAGTCAGTGGACGCTGTAGGTTCGGACATCTGAATGACGTCTGCTCCTGCGTCAGCAAGGGCCTGGGTGTATGCACTGAGGATAGGCGTAATGGCAGATACCCAAGTAGTAACCTGAGCTGGATCCATCATCATCGCGAAAATCATGTTCTCTGTGCTGACCATGTGTCCAGCTAGTGTGAAAGGTCCCGTGTTTCCTGCGACTACGGCGAATTCCTCACCATGGGATTTCTTAAGAAGTCCCATACATTTGATGACCTCGGCGGGCCTACCGCCAGCGAGGAATTCCTCGATGTCCATAAGGCTATCGGGGCTGTCATACTCGTTGGTCATCGGATCAAATTTGAACGGATGTTCTTTGATCATCGGTGAAGCGTCTTTTTTCTCAATCGAAACTTTACATCCGAGCCTCTCTGCTTCAGATGTTAGGCAGAACGGAGCCCTAACACACTCAAAACCGAATAAATCGGCCTGTGCGGATCCCAGTTTAGCCATAAGTTCAGCTGATTTGTGAGCCTCGGGCCATGCTGCTCCGACCTTATCCATCTGTCCGATAGTAGCGGACTGTGTGAAGATCGCAACAGGTGGCCTGTCAAGGGGCTCTTGTTTCATTGCTGCAAGCACTCTATCTCTTGGAGTCATTGACATAGTATTAATTCTCCTAAGCTTGGATGACCTAACTATTATTTAATGCTCAGGTGTGCTTAAAGATAGATAATCAGAATTTTACTCCATCTCCATTCCATCTAGTCCAGATAACGTTCCAAGCTCCATTATACCTAAATCAGAAACGCCATATATTTCCGCTTTTCCAATATCACAACCTCGAAGTGCCGGGGACATCGCTGTTCCTTCAGAAAGAAGGTCAGTTCCCGTAGAAAATGGGCTGAATGGCGGAATTACTAGTACGCCTTCGTTTTTAGCCAGTACGAAACAATGAATCTTACTTCCTCCTGCACCTGGAATTCTGACCGCTGGATGTTCATGCCCGATTATTACTGGTCGAACACCAGAGTCGATGTGTCCGTGTTCGAGTCTAAATCCTGCGACGTCCACATAATCCGCAGCTAACATCCCCATTCCTTCCAATACGTTTTGAATATAATTATCGTGATTGCCTTTGATCACAAGTGTGTCCGCTGCCTCGTTGAGCAATTCAAGAATCCCGCGAATCTCGGATGACGTACCATATTTAGAACGTCTAAAATCGTGTTTGATATCCCCTAGTAAAATTATTTGCTCAGGTTCATAGTGAGCGATGATCCGGTTCAAAGTATCCCGTATCGTCCCTGTGTTTATTCTGGGAAGAAATATACCCTCATTCTCAAGAGCGGTCTCGTACCCCAAATGCAGATCGCCGATCACTGCGGTCTTCCCTCCTTCTAAAAGGACGCATCTATCGCTGGTGATACTAACATCAGGCAATATCTCGAGCGTCCGCATAATTTTACGATACTGTCGTAACGTATTAAGCAACCCATGCAAGGGTTTTTTCATAACTTCGGATATAGACCGATTATGATCAGACACACCTTCAGCATAGTCCCCTCTGTTGGAAAGAAGAGGGAAATGCGCATCTGGGAGTCTGGAATAAGGAACTGGGATGACTTTCTCGCAGCGGATAGCGTATGCGTCGTATCAGACGAGAAGAAAGATGCGTTCAACCGCACCATATCCGACGCTTGCGATCTTCTAGATGAGAGGGACGCACCAGGCTTGAACAGCATGCTCCCGAAATCCGAACAATGGCGTTTGTTCGGAGAATTCGGTGAATCCGCAGCATATCTGGATATAGAAACGGACGGACTTGAGAGAGATTCGTTGGTGACCGTTGTAACAGTGCATAAAAAGAATGATACTATAACTCTAACACATGGCAGAGATCTGAACTCTGGCACAATGTCTGATGCCCTCAGGGACGTATCTATGCTAGTAACGTTCAACGGAAGTTGTTTTGATATCCCCGTTCTAAAAAACAGTTTTCCAAAACTTGACTTTGAAATGCCTCATCTGGATCTAAGATTCGCCTCCCGCAAGGTAGGTTACAGAGGAGGTTTAAAGAATCTGGAGATCGAACTTGGCATCTCCAGGGATGATGATATTCAAGGTGTAGACGGCTTTGAAGCCGTTCGTTTATGGAAACGCTGGGAAAGGACCGGGGACATAGACGCTTTAGAAAGACTAGTGGAATACAACAAAGCCGATACCATCAACCTTGAACAGATCGTGAACATAATATATCCAAAACTGGTGAAAGAATATGCAGGATTTATCTGGTAAGTTGCATTCGTTCAATACGGCAGCCGAACGTGCAGCGGACGCCATAAGGTCAGCTAAAAGTGCCCTTGTAATCTCACATATTGATGCCGATGGTATAACTGCTGGGTCCATAGCTTCAATGACTTTAAATCGTCTAGGTATTGAACATACCACAGTGTATGAAAATAAAATAACTGAAGAAGTTGTAAATCGTGTTAACTCGAATAAAGACGATATAGTATGGATATGCGATCTAGGCAGTGGATACATATCGGAGTTCCAAAAAGACGGTCTTGTAATAACCGACCACCATGTGCCAGATTACAAAAAACTAAGACGCCAGACCACCTTAGACGATTTTTCTGCTACTTACCATGTGAATCCTCACTGCTTTGGAATGGACGGATCCATAGAAATAAGTGGAGCAGGATCAACATATATCGTATCTAAAAAAATAGATCCTCGGAATATTGATCTAGCATATCTGGCACTGATCGGTGCGGTAGGAGATTTTCAAGATAGTAAAGAATCTGGACTAATAGGAATGAACCGTACTATAATTAACGACGCTTTTGCTTCTGGTGATGTAATTCCTGAAATGGATCTCAGGTTATTTGGTAGAGAGACCAGAGGGTTGGTACAGTTCTTGCAATATAGTAACGATCCTGAACTGCCCGGGCTTACAAATTCGGCTTCGAACTGCGTAAAATTTTACTCTGAGCTGAAAATCGACCTTAATCGTAACGGAAAAATACGTTCATGGAACGATCTAAGTCCAATTGAAAAAGAAAGAGCCACAGATAAATTGTTAAAAATGTTAAATGATCCTGAAAATGAAAAACGTCTTTATGGTGAAGTATACACACTTCCCAATTTTGAAAAAGGAACTGGTCTAAGGGACGCTAAAGAATTCGCCACCGTTCTGAATTCCTGTGGCAGATACGAAGACACGGAGACTGGAATGAGAATATGTTGCGGCGATCTTACTGCAATTGTTGATGCAGAAAAAAATCGTACTGAGCACAGACGTAACATATCGACCGCTCTTACATACATAAAAGAAAATCACCTTATGCGGGAAAGCAGGTTCATCCAGCACTTTGATGCTGGCGATAAAATAAAAGAAACGGTAGTCGGCATTGTTGCTGGTATGCTGCTTAACTCGAATACATGCAATAAATGGCTTCCGATAATCGCTTTTGCTGATGCCGATGACGGAATAAAGGTGTCTGCAAGAGCAGATCGAACTCTTGTAGATAGAGGTTTAAACCTATCTACAGTTATGAAAAAAGCAGCCGAGCTAGTAGGAGGTTTCGGAGGAGGCCACAGTGTCGCTGCTGGGGCCACCATCCCCCCTGATAAAAAAGAAGAGTTTTTAGAGATCGTCGAAGAACTGATATCCTGTCAGATCATTTGAGCAACGTATATAGCACAGCTTTCTGCGCGTGCAAACGGTTCTCCGCCTGTTCAAATATTACGCTGTGAGGTCCGTCGATCACTTCAGAAGTTATCTCTTGTTCCCTGTGAGCAGGCAAGCAATGCATTACAATGCAATCAGGCTTGGCCAACCCAAGTAACTTGTTGTTGATCTGATATCTACTGAATAACTTCATAGCCTCTTCCACAGAGGTCTCATCTCCCATGGATACCCATGTGTCAGTGTATAGTATATCGGCGTCCACGCAAGCGTCTAAGGGATTGTGGGATGCTATGATCTTACTGCCGTTGGAATCTGCTATGCGTGAAGCGTTGAGCATTATTTCGGCGTTAGGCATTCTTACTGCCGGACAACATGCGACCATGTCCAGTCCAAGTATGGCCGAAGCGTACAATAGAGAGTTGCAAACATTGTTGCCATCTCCTAGATAGACCATCTTCTTTCCGCGGAAACAGCCCATTTTTTCCTTAATGGTGACCATGTCTGCAAGTGCCTGACATGGATGTTCCAGATTGTCTAGACCACTTATAACCGGTACAGTAGCGAACTCGCCGAATTTGTCCATGGTCTTGTAATCCCTGGCACGATACATTATTCCGTGAACGAACCTGCTCATGACCTTAGCTGTATCCTCGACGGTCTCCCCGTGATCCATCTGCATCTTGGATTCGTCGATGTATAAAGCGTGTCCTCCAAGTTCTGTTATTGCAACATCGAAAGATATCCGGGTCCTAGTACTAGGCTTCTCAAATATCATAGCAAGTGTTTTGTCAGCAAGAAGTTCACAGTGATGTCCGCGCTCGGACTTCATTTTTATTGCTAGATCGACTAAGTCCGACCATTCATCTTTCATGTCTACAACTGAGATCAAGTCCTTCTTTACCATAGGACTACAATGATTATATTCCTATAATAAGGATAGTTCTAATGATAGAAAACTTGTTTTGAGGTCAAAGTAGTGATAATCTTTATGTACATTAAATCAATCAAGCGGTCATTGTATGGCTGGGATGGGGTAGCTTGGTTATCCTGGGGGATTGTGGATCCCCTGACTCGGGTTCAAATCTCGGTCCCGGCCCCTACTTTCTAAGGATTGATATTATGGCATGGAACGGTACGCTGGAAAAAATAGATGACTTCAGATGGCGTATTCCAAAAGGAGAGGTCCCCTGTATGCGAACCGATGCCATTATTTACGCTAGTGAACAGATGATCCCTCAAATTCGTTCTGATAATGCTCCTATTCAAGCAGCAAACGTAGCATGCTTGCCCGGGATCGTAGGAAATTCTCTGGCTATGCCAGACATACACTGGGGATATGGATTCCCCATAGGAGGCGTAGCCGCCGTGGATGCGGACGAAGGTAGCATCTCCCCAGGCGGTATAGGTTTTGATATAAACTGCGGAGTCCGTCTGATAAAGACCAACCTCACCGTTGACGACATAGGCGATAAACGCAAGGCTCTAATGTCCGAACTATACGATAATATTCCATCTGGACTAGGTTCCAAAGGCCTGACTAGACTAGGAAACAAAGAACTTGAGGAGGTTCTTCTATGCGGTTCTGAATGGGCTGTAGAAAACGGATACGGCTGGGAGAGCGATCTGGAGTCCACAGAAGAAGGCGGACGTATGAAAGAAGCTGATCCATCGTTGGTCAGTGATAGGGCGAAAAAAAGAGGGCTCCCTCAACTAGGTTCCTTAGGCTCTGGGAATCATTTCCTTGAATTGGACGTTGTAGACGAAATATTCGATGAAAAGGCAGCAAAAACCTTTGGACTTGAGAGCGGAAATGTTACGATTACAGTTCACTGTGGATCCCGAGGTTGCGGCCACCAGATAGCTACGGATTATCTTCAGATTATGGAACAATACGTAAACGATAATTCCGTTGAACTTCCTGACAAACAGTTAGCCTGTGCCCCCCTAAAATCAAAGATCGGCGAGAATTACTATGGTGCCATGTGCTGTGGCGCTAACTACGCTTGGGCGAACAGACAGATGATAATGCATTGGGTACGTGAATCCTTTGAAAAGATCTTAGGACGTTCCGCCGAAGATATGGATATGGGTCTTGTGTACGATGTGGCACATAACATCGCCAAAAAAGAAACACATAATGTGGACGGAACTAACATGGACGTCGTGGTTCACAGAAAAGGTGCTACTCGAGCTTTTGCAGCCGGACACAAAGAGATCACGGCAAAATATAGGGACGTAGGTCAACCGGTCATTATACCTGGAGATATGGAAGCTGGAACATATGTTCTACTAGGACAGAAAGGTGCGATGGAACACACCTTCGGTTCAACATGTCACGGTGCCGGAAGGATGATGTCTAGAAAATCAGCAGCTCGCAGCAACACCGCAGCCGGAATAAGAAAAGGCCTATCAGATATGGGCATAGTTCTTCTGAGCGGATCCGACGAAGGGCTGACCGAGGAAGCCCCGAACGCTTACAAGGACATCGATACCGTTATCGACGTGGTAAGTGGAGCAGGCCTATCATCAAAGGTAGCAAAGCTAACTCCGATAGGCGTTGTTAAAGGTTGATTTTAAAAACATGTGTTAATGACTTTAAATAAACTTATTAAAATAAAAAATTTATTGACTTTTTTACGTTATATATTTCTTACTAACAGAAATAAAGATATTGTGCCAGCAATCATATAAAAAATGTACGACTCTTTAAAAGAACTGTATACGTTAAAAGTTAAGCACTTTTTTTGCGGCTGCTTCAACAGCATCTTGCTTTCCCTTGGGCGCGGACACAAGTACCGCCCACCTAAAGGTATCACGGGACTGTAATGCTCTGGCTATTGACGATATTTTTGTGATACTCCTTACTCGATCATCCTCTAATATCGAAACATCCGTTTTTCCGATACTTATTTTTGATAAAAGAACCGATTCGGACGGTATGTCGATGGCGACCTCTGACACGTCCATGCCTGCAATATCTGCGATCTCTTGCTCCAACTTTTTACGTTCTCGATATTTTGCGTATCGTGCCAGGCTGTGTGAATCCTCTTCAGAAAGATCGGCTACGTAACCTATATGTGCCTTTTTGTATAATCTGCGATTCATTAGATCTCTAACGATATTATGTGAGCGTCCACCCTGAGCCTCTAAAAGAGATATCAGATCAGCGTCAGTCATGAGATACATGTCACTAAAATCAAGATCGGATGCCTCCACGGCTTTGTTCAGCATCGACCCTGCAATACTTACCGTCTCATGATAGTATACTGAAGTATACATCAAAGACCGAGATACCATCAGACCTTCAGCGGCTGGCACTCCTCCTTTATCCAAGACTATACGTTCGTTGAATACGTGCATCATAGAAATTATGCGCTCAATGTCAATGGCACCGTGGGTCACTCCAGTATAATGGGCGTCTCTGACCAAATAATCCATTTGATCCGAATCTACGGGCCCATGAATTATCTGATGTAGATAATCACCCGACCTAAAATATGACTGACCTACATCCTGAGAGAATACATTGGGATTAGTCATCTGTGATTCTGGATATTCAATAAGATCACATACTTCGCGACTTGAAATACCGGAGTTCTCAAGGATTTCGGATATAGGCGGTTCGGAACCCAATACATCCTCGTCCCTATCGCCGTATGTTTTTATCTCGCCGTTAATAAGTTTTCTTGCAGCTTGCATGTGATCGAGGCCGAACTTTATCTCCGCTATCTCACTAACTGTATGTGAAAAAGGCATGTGACATACATCATGTAACATCCCTGCTGCCCGCACTGCATCTGATTCTTCTTTAGAAATTCCTAATGAAGATGCCATTCTACCTGAAAGATGATACACCCCGATAGAATGCTCGAATCTGGTATGATTGGCGCCAGGAAAAACCAGATTTCCCAAACCTAGTTGTTTTACTGATCTCAATCTCTGCATTTCATGTCTGTCGACGATTTTTAAAAAAACGTCGTCTACCACTATGCTACCATGTAAAGGGTCGTGGAATGTCTTGAACATTACTTTTTTCTCCGTATGCGGCATTTATCGATACCGATTCCAGCTGGAGTGATTACAGCTACGCGGTCCGATGCTTGAGAAAACGTTCCTCCTCTGTCCTCGGCTATAGACTTCATCTTATCCATCGCATCCTTACGTAGATCTTGGCCTTCTGCGAACAAAGATGTCTCAACGATAATTATCCCGCCTTGGTCAGCCAAATCTGCAATTGCTTTGAGGTCACCGAATTCTCTCATATCCACTGTTTTTACACGTAATTTGACATTATCATCATCGGACTCACTGTACCCTTCGAGGTCTATGAACACCTTGTCGTTTTCTGAATTCTTGCGTTTTTTCAACAAATGAATCACTCGCCGACTTTCCACAGTTTGTCACCTATGAAGTGTATGGTCTTTACAGCTTTTCCCTGTTGTTTCTTCATCAGGTCCGAAGCAGAACGCAATGCCATACCAACGGCCAGAGGCGCTCCGTTATTAATGTCGCGTACCCAGACCATATCTCCTTCATCAATCTCGGGATCAGCGTCGGTTATACCAGGACCCATTGCGTCAGCACCATTGGAAATAAACGGAACGGCACCCATATCAACTGTTACAAAACGCGTCGTAGGTTTATATTTCAGTATTCCGCGTATAGTAAGGAACGGTTTCTCTTCATAGATCAAACCGATTATATCCCCGCCTACGAATATCAACCCATAATCCGTACTTTCTGCTCTATCCACAGGCTCGCCTTCGCCAAAGACAGACACGCCCACGGCTTCTTCGAGAGTAGATGAAAGGACTTTTGCATCCTTTTCCCTCATCCTCTTCCTTTTTTTTATCCTAATACCTGACATATTTGATACTATATCGTCGGTCAGCTTATCATGTTTTTCGATGGATACGGCATATCATTTAAAGTATAACTGCGATATCTAACCGTGAAAGCTTTCAGCGTCATTATGAATGCAATTTACGCTATCGCTATAGTTGCAACTCTATTATTTGTAGCAAGTGCGGTCGTACCAGAAGACTTGAACGCGAATCCTTTAGATGTTGAAATAGGAACAGAAAGTGAATATCCTGCATCTGATTCTATAGAAATTTTAGAAATGAATGTTAAAAATGCCGTTAATTTATATGGTAACCCTGCTACGGTCTTTGGACAAGACGGCACAGAACTTGCTACCGTCTATCCTGATGACGATGCTAGCGTAACAGTAGCTGTAACGGAAATAAACCTTTACGGTTTATCGAATCCAGATCATAAAGTCGTTCTCAAAGGAGGCGACGGAGAGACTCTTACTCAAGAAATGATAATTAGGGAAAGCAACGAGATTTCCATTAATATATATAAAGAAATTTTTGGTTCTTCAGGTTTTCGTGTGGAAACTATCACATAAGCTCTTCGTGA